>CBDUPD010000095.1:0-7563 GCA_965368985.1 uncultured Spongiibacteraceae bacterium
AATATCGCCATGGCTCTATGCCTGTTGTAAAAAACAAGAAAATCGTTGGTATTATTACCAGCAGTGACTTTGTGAATCTGGCTATTCAGAACATCGAAATGATGGAAGTCAGTTCTGAAATGGACGACGATATAGGTAGTTATGACGACTTCTAGCCAGCAGACCATCCCGAACCAACTGCTGCGCATCAAACGGATCATGCGCAGTCTACTTCTTAAAATTTCTTAACAAGCTGGTTTGCCTTACCTTTTAAACACCTTCGTTTACCCGCCTGTAGATTAAATATTTGTATTGTTTTGCTAGAACAAGTCAATTTCGACAGCCTGGTGTTTATTTATTGCAAATAACAACTAAAGTTAACTTATAAAAACAAAAATAACTTAATAAATTCAATCTCATATAAAAACATTAACCTGATATTATATGGGTGTATTTTAGCTGATTTTATCAAGATAATGCTGAGTATCAGAAATGAACAAACCGGATTTTCTCAATCAACTATTACTGCCTTTTTTAGATAAAATCAAAACTGGAAAGCAGCCGATTTCCAGAAAAAACAAACAATCACAATCCGTTAAACAGCCAAACCTTCTGCTTAAAACCTGGAGAGAGAATGTAGTCTATGTCTGGATCTGCTGTGTCGGTCTATGCCTCATTATTCAGTTTTGTATTGTTCCCATTGTTCATGAGCAGGCATTAAAAAATCATTCCGAGATGCTTGGCAGCCGCTCAACAATCGATATTCAACATGCCTTCTCAACCACTCAGCAACGACTTAAGGCGATTGCCGAGAACCAGATGATTCATGAGGCACTCATGAACAATGACACTGCATCTATAGAAAACCTCTCAAAAAACTTATCCTATTCATTCGCCGATATTGAGTCTTTCGATATCATTGCCTGGGATCATTTAGGCTCTGTCGGATTAAAACAACGAAATGCAGATATTCGCAATAGCATTGAGATGATGATGGTGACAAAAGCTGAAGGCGGTACGCTACCTGCCCCTGAAGTATATCGTGAGGGAGATAAGTGGCGCATAATCCTTGTCGCTCCCGTGCTTAATAACAATACAACTATCGGCTTTCTTTTATTAAGACTCAATAAACAGTATCTATCAGGCATTATTAACCAGCAGAATTATACGGATGCAGCCCAGCTAACCATTAAACATAAGGGCAGGCAGTTTATCGTAAAATATGGCAATCCTACTGGCACTACGCTAAAAAACACTTACCCGCTACCATTCTCAAATGGCATTATCGAAATTGAAACAAACACCATACAAAGCAAGGAAGTCGGTATTTCTTTTTTTCTTGTTTATGGCCTTGTCATGCTCATAGCTCTGCTTCTAACGATATTCAGCTTTCTGGCCTATTTAAATAATATTAAAGTTATTAAACAGGATATCAAAACTATTCAACACTATATGGATTACATCAATGGAATAAATAGAACCCGACAACCCAGGCTGTTTTTTACAAGTCTGTACCCGATTTTGTCCACTGCAGACATGCTTGCCAATCGATTAGGCAATCAGAAACCCATCAATATTGACTTTGTGGATGAAGACGACCAAATGGATTCCGGGGATGACTCTGTTAACGATGATGATGTAATTTCGGATGACGGCATCATTAAAAATAACAACTAAAGACCATTCTTACTCATCTTATAGACGCCATATGACTTTGTCTGGCTCTTGATAACCCTACTTTCAGTGCATGTAAGACATTGAAAATAATGCATTAATCCAAATCTGACCTATACTGAATTCATGGAAATAAACTACTCAGATTCCAGGAGATAGAAAATGACGTTATGTCCGATCGCTCTAGCAGCAAGCTGCAAAAAATGTCCTGCATTCAAGGTATGCCCTTTAAAAAGCGTGCTCGGTGATCACGTGCCCGATGATAAAGCTGAAAAGCCACCAGCAGATGATGATAAATAGTTACTTTTTACCGTCGTAATGCTTGCTTGATTACCAAACTTTCAGCGCTTTTTTGAACCATTCGGTTTAAACTTACACTAATAAATTCAAAGAAGCGGCTGAGGATTTGGCCTGTGAAAAAACAGTTTCTGATTGTCATTATTATTATTGTCTGTTCGGCAGCTATTGCTGTTGGCCTTAGAGCGCTAAATTCAGCGCCTGAGCAAAGAGGCAAACAACGCCTGATTCCAGCCGTTGAATATACCATCATTCAAAAAGAGAATCTCAGCTTTAGCATTAAAAGTCAGGGAACTGTTACCACAAAACATTTCAGCCCTATTAGCAGTGAAGTATCTGGTCGCATTACATCCATCAACCCTGACTTTCTCAACGGCAGTTTTGTAAAAAAAGATGCTACCTTGCTTAACATTGATACCACTGATTATGATTTGGCTGTTGCCAACGCCAAGGCAGCTTTATATGAAACACAGCTTCTACTGGAAGATAAAAATGCCCGCTATGAGAAAGACTCTCTAAGCATTAAACAAGCCAAAGCTGCACACCAGGCTGCAGAGGCTGCTTTCGCAAAAGCTAAAACTGATCTATTAAAAACCCAAATCAAAGCGCCCTACAATGGGATCATTATTAATAAAACTGTCGATATCGGTCAGCTTCTTAACAGGGGGACTACTGTTGCTGAACTGATTGGGTCTGACACCGCAGAAGTGCGCTTACCGGTTAACCCTGTTGATATCCTACACATTGCTCCCAAGCTGTATGCTAAAAATATCGACACGGAAGTTGAACTCACCAGTATTATTGGCACAAAAACAATAAGCCGGATAAGTACTAACATTCGCCTTGAAGGAAATATTGACCGCAATACACGTATTTTTTATATCACCGCCGAAATAGACAAACCCTACTCTGAACCTGAGTTTCCAGCAGGACTATTTGTTACAGCCAAAATAAAAGCCAAACCTGCTGCCCAGGCAACAAGACTTCCGCTTCATGCCATTCACAAAAATAATACCGTCTATTTACTGGTAGATAATCAATTAAAAGTGCAGCCTGTCGACATTCTCTTTCAGGAAGAAGACAATGTTATCATCACTAACGGACTTGATAATGGTGACAAGGTTGTGATCACTAAAATGGATATCATGTTTGATGGCATGCAAGTGAGCACGGTGAACGAGTGAGTACCTATACTCCACAGCCAAAAGGTGCCATCGAATGGATGGCTCACAACCCTATTGCCGCCAATCTGTTAATGCTGCTGGTTATTGTTGCAGGCCTTTATTCCATATCTACCATTCGCAAAGAAGTATTTCCTACTTTTCCTGCTGAAAGTTTTGTTATCGTCGTACCCTACCCCGGTAGCTCACCAACCGAAGTTGAAGAAGGTGTGCTTATTAAAATTGAAGAATCTATTCAGGACATTCCCGGCATTGATGAAATCGTATCCAAAGCCAGCGAGGGTACCGGTGTTGTTACCGTCAAGGTGTTTCCGGGTGAAAACCTGAATCGTATATTAAACAAAGTAAAAACCCGGGTTGATGGCATTAGCTCCTTCCCGGCTGAAGCAGAAGAGCCTCTGATAGAAGAGATATTACGTAGCACAAGAGTACTTAACCTAACGTTATATGGCCCTATTGATAATATACAACTAAAAAAACTCAGCGATGAAGTTCGTGACGACATACTACTCATTCCTGGTATCACCCAGGTTGAAGTTGATGGCGAAAGAGATTATGAAATCGCCATTGAAACATCTGAGCAAGCCTTGAAACAATATAACTTGCGTTTTGATGATGTTGTTAATCGAATTCGCCAACGTTCACGTGACCTTCCTGGAGGCAAAATACGCACCAATAACCAGACCATTACCCTGAGATCTTCAGGTCAGGCTTATACCAACACTGATTATGAAAAAATTATTTTAATCAGCCGCAGTGATGGTACGTTAGTACACTTGGGGGATGTCGCTACAATAAAAGATGAATTTAAAGAACAACCCATGTTTATCGAATTCAATGGCTACCCTGCTGTTACACTGAACGTTGACAGGTTGGGAGACCAGAACGCTCTACAAATTAGTGAAGATGTACAAAGCTATGTTGAACAGAAGCTATTGACTCTTCCTGAAGGAATTCAGATGGAGGTTTGGGCTGACCGTACTTTGATACTGAAAAGCAGAATTTCCCTACTACTGCGAAATGCAGCACAAGGCTCTATTCTGGTTATTCTGGCACTGGCACTATTTTTACGACCGCAACTGGCTTTTTGGGTCGTTGTCGGTGTTCCATTCTGTTTTCTTGGTGCCTTTGCGTTATTGGGAACTCCGCCTATCGATCATTCAATCAATGTTATCTCTCTTTTCGGTTTTATTCTGGTACTGGGTATTATCGTTGATGATGCCATTGTTACAGCAGAAAGTGCCTATTACACACTCGAAAAAGAAAAAGACGGCATCAACAGCATTATTAAAGGTGTCAAAAATGTAACTGTAGCAACCGTTTTTGGTGTTATTACAACCATGCTGGCTTTTACGCCCCTGCTGTTTCAAACAGAAGGCATTAGCCGATTCTTTTCAACTGCTGCCAGCGTCGTTATTCTCTGTCTGTTTTTCTCCATTATCGAAACCAAATTTATTCTGCCAGCACATCTTCGACATATGCGCATACGCACTGCTGATGATTATTCGCATCCCGTTGCTATTGCCTTTATTAAATTCCAGGATTTTTTTGCCCAAGGCCTGTTAAATTTTGCAGAATTTACCTACGCCCCTTTTCTTAAAAAATGCCTGCATTATCGTTATATCAGCCTGGCAGCATTTCTTGGCTTTCTAATCATAAGTAGCCAACTGGTACCCTCGGGCATTGTGCGTTTTATATTCTTCCCTAACGTTCCTTCTGATTTTATCAGTGTCGACCTTGAAATGCCGCAAAGCACACCCTACACCAAAACGCATGAATATGCCGAACGCATAAGAAATGCCGGACTATTAATCAATGAACGCTATCGCAAGGAAACCAACACTGATATCGACGTCATCGCCAATCTTTCAGTAGTATCAACCGATGACACTACCGCAGAAATAAGAGCTGCATTACTACCAAGCACAGAACGCAGCATTACTTCTGTCGTTATGGCCAAATGGTGGCGAGAAAACCTGGGCAAGCTCAGTGGCGTAAAATCTATCAGCTTTGATGCCAATGCAGGCAGAGCCAGCATACCTATCGATATTCGCTTTGAGAGTAACAACCTTGATACGCTGCGAAATGTTGCCGAAGAAACAAAACTGGCCTTGCGCAACTATGAAGGTCTTTTTGACATAAAAGATACTTTCGACACAGGCGCTCCCGAAGTTGACGTGCAAATAACAACTGAAGGCGAGGCTCTTGGACTTGGCCAGGCTGAACTTGCCCGCCAGATTCGTCAGGCTTTTTTTGGTGCTGAAGTGCAGCGTATTCAACGCGGTCGACATGAAGTAAGAGTGTATGTACGTTTCCCTGAACACGAACGTAATTCCATCAACCAGTTAAAAGACATGTGGATTCGCTTGCCTAATGGCAGTGATGTGCCATTTTCAGTTGTTGGCAAAATAGTCGAACAGGAAGGCATTAGCAAAATCAATCGTATCAATCGTCAGCGCGTTGTCGACGTACAGGCGAATCTTGATAAAACCAAAACCGAACCAACCAAGATTATCGCCGCATTACAGAGTTCGGAATTAAAAGACATTCTCGCCAAATACCCTGATGTTAATTATCAATTTACCGGAGAAGCTGAAGAGCAACGAGACAACCAGACGTCCCTGATTTTCTCAACTCTATTAATACTCATACTGATCTACGCTGCACTGGCGATACCACTTAAATCGTATGTACAACCACTGATTATCATGTCAGTCATTCCTTTTGGTTTACAGGGGGCAGTTCTTGGTCACCTCATTTTAGGCAAAGAGATCAGTATTATTTCTATCATCGGTATCGTTGCCCTGGCAGGTATCGTCGTCAATGACAGCCTGGTGTTAATGGATTATATAAACCAAAAGATGAAAGAAGGTGAAAAATGGCGCGATGCAGTTGCATCAGCAGGCACACGACGTTTCAGGGCAGTTATACTTACCTCACTAACAACCTTTGTTGGTTTATTACCAATACAGCTTGAGATGTCTATTCAGGCACAATTTCTCAAACCTATGGCCATCTCGGTAGCCTTTGGTGTTCTGTTTGCAACCTTTGTTACGCTGATACTGGTGCCGGTATTATGTTTTATTGGTGATGACATCAGGCTGTGGGCCAAAGAGCTGTTTGGCTCAAGAAACCGCTATTCAGATTCTAAAAGCTCCTGATCAAACAGGCACTAACAATAAGATAAATTTTTAGCTACTTCACATCCGTAATAAAGGACAAATTTCCTTCATTATATATATCCTTTTTCATCCACTCTCTTAAGTCTACAAACGTCTGGTAGGGAGTATTAATGAGCAGTAGGTTATAAAGCGATGAAGGCAGTGTCCCGCCAGGGTTGTAATGTGCTACATACTCTACTCTTATAAGGCCATTTTCTTCAGGGTAATACCTGACAGATGAACTCAAATGCTCAGCCCTGATCATGCCAGAGTCTTTTTTAACCCCGGAATAGCCTTTAATAGATTCAATAAGCAGGTGTACAGACAGGTCACTATTCTGGGAAAGCCTGGTTTTGATAATGACGTCTCTATCTTTTACCGGCCAGGGCAAATCACATATAACATGCCGGATACTTTCCTGAGGGTTTATTTGCTCGACGATACGAATAGATTCTGTCGCATACATCCATTCAGACATTGTTTTCACATCAAGAACCATGGCAGACAACTTTTTCAAGCTGGATTTTACTCGCATCACAGCTTTAAACTCCTTGAAATCTGAACCTGCAACAGGTCTCACAAAGACTTCAATGCCATTCTTTTTCTTCTTGCTTTTCCATTTTTCTTCGGCATGAGTTGCCACTGGCAACATAATCAATAGTGCTGTTGTTATTATTGTAATTACCGCAATATTTCTGATTATCTATTCTCTCTTTTTGTTTTAAATACAGTTGTTTGCCTTCTCATCAATAACAAACCCAGATATTCAATGTTGTATATATTTTCAACCCATAACGCCAGAACTTTTAACCTTACAGAACAATAACTTGCTCAACAACTTCAATTTCAACGATAAATACTGCGCCACAACCTATAAAGGCATCATGTTTCACTTTTCAATTAAAAATAATGATAGTATAAGTAATGTTCTTTCATCTAATTAGTATAGACAATGCAATTTAAACGCTACGAATTAAAATACTATTTAAATGACATAGAGATGGAGGGGTTGATCTGTCAATTATCAAAAGTAATGAGTATTGACAAATATTGCGATGGTTTAAATGGTTACAAGGTTCGTAGCCTCTACTTCGATTCTATAAACGATGAGTGCTTGTATCAAAAACAATCAGGCTTATTAAATCGCTCCAAAATACGACTGCGTACATACGGCGACCCACTTGCCTCTTCTGCCAAGCTTGAAATTAAAAGCAAAAGCGATCAATTTATCAAAAAAGACTCCCATATCGTTTCCAGAGAAATAGCCAATA
>CBDUPD010000096.1:0-7473 GCA_965368985.1 uncultured Spongiibacteraceae bacterium
CATTCCAAAGTAGCCAAGCGCCTCTTAAGGGCCACCCATTACATGGACTACTGGATGGATTCGCTGAAGCAGTCAAATCCCCAAGTCGCCCTTGAAAGCAAAACGTTAAAACGCTTGTTAAAAACCCTGAGCAACAAGGATTATCAAAAAGTGGCTCAACTGCTACAAACAGAAACATTACCGTTAGACAAAGAAGATCTTGTAGAACTGCAAACACTAAGTGCCTGGAACTATGCTAAAAGATCTGGCACTGAAGCCCAGCAGTGGCTATCTCAAAATACTGATTCTTCAACCCCGGAATTCTATGACTACCAGTTACGCTTTGCCTTGCAGGACAAGAACTGGGCCATTTATCAGGATGTTTATAAAAACGCTCCCACAGACAGACAAAATCAGCAAGAATGGCTTTATTGGTATGCTATTGCACAACAAAATACCGGTTTAATCGATGCACAAGAAAATCATACGCCAGACGCCATTCTTACTGACCTTGCTGAAAAACGAAGTTTTTATGGCATTCTTGCTGCAGAAAAGAAAGACCAGGTAATATTTCCCAATATTGCCAATCAAACACAAGACATAAAAGTCAGCAAATCTGTACAAAGAAAATTAGCTGCTGCCATTGAACTTTTTCACTCAAAGGAAACACTTCAGGCAAGTCGTGAATGGTACTATACCACCAAAAATTTCACTGCTGACGAATGGAAGCAAGCTGGTGTACTGGCCCATAACACTCAGTGGCATGAGCGCACAATACAGGCCTATGCCAAAGCAAAATTCTGGGATGCTACAGAGCATCGTTTCCCTCTTGCCTATTATGAGCACTTTAGCAAAAACTCTAAAAAACAGTTAATTGATCAAGGCTGGTTATTTGCCATGGCTCGTCAGGAAAGCGGCTTTTCGCCCACTGCCCGATCACCTGTCGGCGCATTGGGTCTGTTACAACTAATGCCTTCTACAGCAAAGAGAGTCGCTCGTAGAATGAAGCTGAATTACAACTCAAGCAAATTACTTGACCCTGCATACAATATTGCATTGGGCAGTAAATACCTGAAAGAGCTATTAACCAGGTATGATAATAATTATGTATTAGCCACTGCAGCCTATAATGCCGGGCCACATCGTGTTAATGAATGGTTAAGCCTGCGCCCCTTAACAGATGACTGGGGACACTGGGTAGCAACTATCCCCTACAAGGAAACCCGTAAATACGTTCAGAACATTATGACTTATAGCAAAATTTATGAAGCCAAATTAAACAATACCGAGTTGGCTCAGGTTGATATTCTGGAAAACAGCAAAACTTATATTCGTTAGAATCGGCAGGCTATAATATTTTTTCATGGCAAGAAAGCACTGCGCGGAAAACCGCAGTTTATCTCCATTGCAGAGCAATCGCCTGGAGCGATTGCTGCTACTTGATGTAAATGAGGAGAGCCGACCCCACGAATTGCTTTGGGTCTTCGAGAGGAGCCGACGCAGTCATGGAGGACATAGGCCATTATTCAGAGGTTCTTAGTCTTGTTATAACGCTCGGCATGCTTATCAATGGCATCAATAATGCTATCGTGACGCATTTTTATAAAGTCACGATAATCATTATGCGTGATAACATAAAACTCATTATCTTCAACCGCATCAATTACACGCTGGCCTATATCCATCGGATCAAGCCCCTGCTCTACATCAGGGCCAATTTCATTATGGGTAATATCAGCAACTAACTCTTCAGGACGTGATTCACCTGAATCAATAAGTCTGGTTTTAACCAGACCCGGACACAGAAGTGAAACACCAATACCTTTATCTGCTACTTCCATCAGCAAGGCTTCACTTAATCCCACAATAGCAAATTTGGTTGTACAATATAAACCTTCAGGTGGGCCGGCAATCAATCCTCCCATAGAGGAAGTGTTCACTATATGACCAAAGCCCTGCTTTAACATAACAGGTAAAAAAGCAGTTACTCCGTTTATTACGCCATAAAGATTAACATTAATAAGCCACTGCCAATCTTTAATGTCTGCATTTTGCATCAACGCACCAACCCATACGCCGGCGTTATTACATAAAACATCTACCTGCCCATAGGTCGCTATCACAGCATCTGCTAACCGCTGTACAGAAGCAGCATCGCTCACATCAACAGCAAATGCAGCGGACTCTCCACCATTAGCAACAATAATGTCTGTAACTTTTTGAGCATTTTCAAGGTTAATATCAGCAACAACAACCTTCATATCAGCTTTTGCTGCAGCCATGGCAATCCCCTCACCAATACCGGAACCTGCACCGGTAATAACAATCACCCTGTCTTTCAAGTTTTCCATTTTACTGACCTCACTATTTTTATTTATTCAATTAAAGGTTATTTACCAAGCAATACCCGTTTTGCTTCGTTCACTTTGGCAGCCAGATAGTCACTTCCACCTCTATCAGGATGTATTTTTTGAATAAGCTTGCGATGAGCCTGAATAATCTCTTCATCAGTAACACCTTCTTCAAGGGCCAAAATCGATAGCGCCTCCTTTCGATCTATCTCTGTCGAACTAAGTGCTCGCTGGCTACCAGCATATTGTTGACTTCCCTTCCATCTGCCCATAAACCTCTTCTGCATATAAGCACCAAGCAACTGGGCAGATTCTTCATCTTGATGGCAACAATAGTCATAAAGCTGTTCAAGCTGTTCTTTATCCAACTCACTTAAATGCTTACCGACAAAGTCACCCGCCAACACTTCTCCATCAAGATGACCACTATTTGGATCCAGTATCATTACCAGAATATCTGTTCGTACTTCTGACTGATTAGCACCTTGCACCTGGCCTTTCTGATGCTTTTTATACTGTTGGTGAATAAAAGGGAGAAACTTCAAAAGTAAAGGCACCAGACGTTGTAATAATGCAAATACACCCGCCGCTAATGCTGCCACCCAGTGTGCTCGGCCAGTCAATACTAGTAACACGCATAAAACCAATAAAACACCTGTCGATATTTTTAATATCAGCGTTTTATCAATTTTATGCTTATTTTTTTTGAATTTATCAGCGCCATATATAATAAAACCCAGTGCAATAAAGATTAATAACAAACGAAACATGATAGTAATTCCAAATCAGGAAAGTTGTTTCAAGAGCGCTTTTCTTCCGCCAGTGACAAACACAGCATTAGTTAATAAACGACCAGGCAATTTCTGCAAATCAGCTTGATGAAACACATAAAAATAGCTCCACCGATTACAAAGCAACCAACAGGCTTTCATCACTTGGTAAGCAAAGCATCTTCCAGAATTTGTGATCTTGTGCCGGGCAACAAGGGATTGCAGTTTTTAATCACCACTTTACCTTCAAGCATATTCCCTTTGGAATACTCATTAAAATAACAGGTATTTTTTTCAGGGTCGTAATTTTCTACCCATAAATTATCATCTTTCCAGGTAGCCGCAATATGAACCTGGCCTTCAGGTACTTTTATTGACATCACACCACCATAGTTTTTGACAAACATTTGTTGAAATTGGAAAAAGTAGGCTACCCAACTCACCAACAATATTGAAACTGCTGCTATCACTCCGGCTTTCCACTGCTTTGAACGCCCCAGAAATACCAATACATTTAACGCAACTAATACAACTACAATCCAATATATATAGGTAATCATTATCCATCTCTCTTGTTATTGTAAAAGCAAGATACCATTTATCGATGCCTTTTGGTCATAATAACGCCTGTTGCACTTGCATTCAAAATCTTCCTGCATACATATTTTACAAACTGACAATAATATGAATAGAATAATCGTATGAATACTCTTTATATTACAGGCGCTGGCGTAAGTGCTGAAAGTGGCATCCCGACATTTAGAGGTAAGGATGGTTTCTGGACCATTGGCAGCAAAAACTATACACCTCAAGAGATGGCCACTCGCCATATGTATCAACATAATCCCATTGAGTTTTTATCCTGGTATTACCATCGATTCGCAACCTATCGTAATCACGGTCCTAACGACGTACATTATTGGCTAGCAGACAAAAACCTGATCACCCAGAATATCGACGGCCTGGATGGCAAGGCCGGTAATAAAAACTATATTGCCATTCATGGCAGGCTTGACCAGATGACATTGTTTCACAATCAGGGCGACCCTGTAGAAATTACAACGACTCCCTGGGACAATGTCAATGAAGACAATATTGAAAGTTCGTTGTTGAATATATTCAACATCAGTGAATATCCTGAAATCAATAAATCCTATAAACCCTATGTTTTGCTTTTTGATGAATTTTACACAGAGCTTTATCGTATCAGTGAAGCCCAACAACGTATGACAGAAGCTGAACGTATTATATTTATGGGAACATCTTTCAGTGTCAACATCACTCAAATGGCACTGGAGATTGCCTCCAGCCACAATATTCCTATTGAAATAGTAGATCCAAAACCGGTTCCTGTTCACCACCCTGATGTAAAATATCACGCAATGACAGCTATCGAATACATCAATAAATATAACTGATAATATTAATCTCTATAAACTATACCACTAACACTCTTTTCTTTAACGGTTAACGAGCTTCCATTACCCATCTGTCGCCTGAAACAAACCCTTTATCTAACAGAATGTGCAAATAATGTGATGTTTGCAGTAATTCCTTGAGATATGAATAAAACCATCTAATCTGAAAATTAAGAGGACAAGAATATCAACAACTCGATAATAGTTAGAAAATAAATGCAGGTGTCAACATGATACACATTCTTCATAACGGCAAACTACTTGAGCAGAGAGATTACAACTCCTGGCAAGGCGAGCCGACTGTGGGCCAGCAATACATATATAACAATCAGGAATATGATATTGACGCCATAATAGTTGATACCAGAAAAGGGTATTGCGAATTAATAGTGACAGAGCACAATAACAAATCCTATAGAATCCTCTCTTGATACAGGCCTCCCGTTTATATCAGAGTGTTGATTTTATATTCTCCTTTACCGCACTTTATTTTTTTAAAACAAACTCTTCAAAATCAAATCTGATAATTACTTCAAACCGCCTGACTTACTCTCCATAAAGAGACAAACTCATTATCCCCTAATCAAGTCATGGTTATTTTTGATAAATACCGATTCATGCATGAGGATAAAAACTCATTAAACCTGTAAAAATCAGGGTCATTCAAGTAAATAAAATCCTCCTGGAATACTTTTTAATCCCAAACAAACATTTATACACATGTGTAGATTTAAGTTGTAATTCATTGATTTTCAATCAATACTTAACGAATAGGCTGAAAAACACCCTAATATTCTGGCTAAATTCTGGCTTTATTGAATCAGACCAGAGTAATTGGCAATCATTCAGGAGCTGGATTTCTCTGCACATACTCATGAGAGTATTGCAGCTATAACTGAAAGTGGCTGATTCTTAATGATGCCCAGTATAGAAATCAACGCTATTCTATAAGTGTTGCAGAAGAATAATTATATTCATTAAGGTATACAATGTCTGAGCAATTAGAACTCAGCTCCTTACAATCTGACTCAGAGATGATGTTTTATGAAAGATTCATTTTTGGGCATCGACCTGTCTTATTGGTAATTTTATTCTTATTAACGCTTTTTTTCGCATATCAGGCATCTAACCTAAGGCCTGAAACCAGCTTCCTTAAAATGATTCCCTCCCAGCACCCTTTCATTCAAAATATGATTGCGAACCTGGATGAACTAGGCGCTGTCGGCTCAGTTTTGCAAGTTTCTATAGAAACTACTGAAGGTGATATTTTTACCAAAGAATATCTGGAAATCGCCAAGCTTGTCAGTGATGAAATCTTCTATACAAAGGGAATCAATCGAGTAAGTCTGGAATCTATCTGGACACCCAATGTAAGGTGGTCAGAAGTTACAGAAGAAGGTTTTGAAGGTGGTCCTTTAATGCCTGATCCTTACACCGGATCACCTGAAAACCTGATTGAATTCCGGCAAAATCTTTTAAGATCCGGTCGTGTTGGTAGTCTGGTTGCCGATAATTTCAAATCCACAATAGTCCAGGCAACTTTATTTGATCAAGACCCTACTACCGGTGAGTGGCTCGATTATTATGCGTTTTCCAAGGAACTCGAAGAAAAGGTTCGCAAGAAATATCAAACAGATAACATTAAAATTCATATTATTGGTGTTGCCAAGATAATCGGAGATCTAACGGAAGGCATTTTTGTTATCTCCCTGTTTTTCTTTCTGGCTATAGCAATTTCCTTTTGTGTATTGATTTGGTATACACGCTGCATTTTATCCACACTTACATTATTGGTTTGCGCTATTACCTCTGTTATTTGGCAACTGGGTATCATACAAACTATCAACCTTCCTATCAGTGCTTATTCATGTCTGGTTCCTTTTCTTGTTTTTGCTATCTCTATTAGCCATGGTATTCAGAATGTTAACGCTACAGCTTTAAATATGGCAAAAGGAGAGTCAGCTCTTTCTGCATCACAACTTTCTTTTTCATCCTTATTTATACCTGGAATGACGGCTTTATTAGGTGATGGAGTAGGTTTTATTACTTTATGGATGATTGATATACCGTCAATTAAAGAACTGGCTATTGCTGCCAGCATCGGTGTAGCAGTTATTATTTTCACTAAACTTATTCTATTCACCATTATTATGTCTTATGTGGGAGTGACTAAATCAGGCATTAATCACTTTAAAAAGAAAGACCATAATGAACCCGTTATCTGGAAAATAGCTTCCAAAGCAGCTCAACCCAAGATTGCCGCCTGCTGTATTTTATCAGCTATACTGCTTACGTCAGGGCTATATTTTACCTACGGAAAAAATGTCAAGGTTGGAGATTTAGCCCAGGGCGCACCCGAGTTGCGATCAGACTCCATATATAATCTGGATAACAAGTTTATTACTGATAACTATTCCGTTAGTTCAGACATCTTTGCAATTATCATAAAAACAAAATCTCACACCTGTATGGATTATGATAATCTTGAAGCAATCGATCGATTTGGATGGACCCTGGAAAATATTGAAGGTGCTCAATCAACAGTCTCTTTGACATATGTTATACGTCAGATTGTTTCCGGCTTTAATGAAGGTAATTTAAAATGGAATACTATTCCTCGCAATCAGGACACCATCAATAGCACCGTATTCCAGATCCCAAGAAGCTTGATGAATTCTGATTGCAGCTTTGCACTTTTAATGGTCTTTTTATCAGACCACAAAGCTGAAACTCTGGCCCGAGTAGTCAGTGTTGCTGAAGATTTTATTGAGAAAAACCCGATGAAAAATCTGAAGTTCTTATTAGCAACAGGGAATGCAGGCATTGAAGCTGCCACCAATGATGTGATCGTAGAAACTTATTACACAATGCTGTTTTTTGTCTATGCAGCAGTTAGTTTATTGGTGCTAATCAGCTTCAGATCAGTTCGCGCAACACTGTGTATAATATTACCCC
>CBDUPD010000097.1:0-7449 GCA_965368985.1 uncultured Spongiibacteraceae bacterium
CAACGACTATTGGAAAGCATAGCCCCGCTACTTTTGGATGTCTAGCAAGAGTATTGGAGAAGTGTATCAGTTAATTTGCCTGTATTTTCTTGGCAGCCCTGGCAGCCCATTTCAAAAATGGCGATTCGATCGTGTAGTACAGTAAGGTAGAAAATAGCGCACAACCAATAAAAACAATGACCAAATCTACAACAAAGCCCATACCAACACTTAAACCCGCATAGTGAGGCGCGATATAATGCAAAACAAAATAAATAACCAACATATGTGACAGGTAAACAGAATAGGATATTTTGCCCAAATAGATTGCCGGCCGGCTTTCAAAAAACAGCATAAATAATCGCTTCACGATGCCGTCATCAATAATGTAAGCGATAAACAAAAACACACTCCATATAAAGCAGACGAAGTTTGACATAAAAAAAGTAACCAGCATTAATGCAACCACCAGTGCATAAGAGGCAGGACTTTTAAGGTCGACATCTTTATTACGAATCAGAACATAGCTGGCAATACCTACAACAAAGTCATCCAGATACACGCCAACAAAATATCCATTAAATTTCACTGCCAATAGCACACCGGTGACAGCCAGTATAAATACCACCATGCCAGTTACTTTTCTTTTTCTGAATGCCGCTACCAGAAAAGGGGCAATCAGATAAAACTGCCATTCAACGGTAATAGACCAACCCGGTGGAATAAATGCCTTGGTGGCATAAGGCAAGAAGGGGTCAAAAAATCCATGCAGCATTGTCGCATGCAAAAACAGATGTATTAGCGAACTCTGTTTACCCGCTTCAAAAATTTCTACCCTTTCGAGAATCTCTTTTCGACCGGGATCACCCACATTTGCAAGCTCAGCCAGGATAAAATCTGTTGAGAGTAAAAAACCGATACACAGAACAATAAATACAGGCGCCAACCTGAAATAACGACGAAACAAAAAGATGCCATAGCTTTCCTGACGCGCCTCAAGTAACCAGGCAATAACAAAGCCGCTTAATACAAAAAAGATACTGACCGGGATCATTCCGTCATAGAGAAAACCGAGATCAATCGACTTTTGAACATTAAACAGTTCAGACACATGAACAAAGACAACCCAAAAGGCGCAATAGCCACGCAAGCTGTCAAAGATATTAATTCTTTCCACTCAATGCCCCGCTTAGCATCACTCAAATAAAAAGCAGTAAAAATATCTGCTATAACAATTACTTAGCACTACACCTTATACAATTTAAAAAGTAAAAACAAACGCTTTATTATTACCCCTGAATTTAACATCACCTACCGATAGCTTTATAAAATTTCTTTAACCTTACAAAAGCACATATCAAATAGTCGCCAAAGATTTTCTAGTGTATAATTTCGCGCGAAAATTTGGCTTAGTCAGGCATCGCAATGACGCCTGAGCCAGGCACTCTTGAGGAACATAATGAAATCACTCCTTCTTCTTATTAGTTTATTCTTGCCAATGCTTGCTGTTGCTTCTGGCGGGGGCTCACACGAAACCCTTAGCCTGACCGATCACTGGGTTGGCTATACCGCAATCGCTGTTTTTTGTGCCGCCTATATATTGGTAATTTTTGAAGAACAGTTACATCTGGCCAAATCGAAGCCGGTACTACTGGCCGCCGGCATTATCTGGATGCTGATTGCCTACATCTATAAAGAACACGGGTTCACCCACGAAGTTGAAGGTGCTATTCGCCATAACTTCCTTGAATATGCCGAACTATTCTTCTTCCTGTTGGTAGCCATGACCTATATCAACGCCATGATTGAACGCAAAGTATTTGATGCCCTGCGTGACTGGCTGGTTCAAAAAGGCTTCTCCTATCGTCAACTATTTTGGATGACCGGCACACTCGCTTTCTGCATCTCTCCTATCGCAGATAACCTGACAACTGCCTTGATAATGTGTGCTGTAGTTATGGCTGTAGGCAGAGACAAACCCGGGTTTATCGGCATAGCCTGTATCAATATTGTTGTTGGCGCCAATGCCGGCGGAGCATTTAGCCCATTCGGTGATATCACCACACTGATGGTCTGGCAGAAAGGCATTGTTGAATTTGGCACTTTCTTTAACCTGTTTATTCCTGCTGTAGTTAACTTTGTGGTACCTGCAGCAATCATGCAATTCGCTTTACCAAAAGGAATGCCAAAAGCTGACAGTAGCGGGATTACCCCAATTAGACAAGGAGGCATTACAATTGTCTTCCTGTTCCTGATGACAATTGTTACTGCCGTTACCTTCCACAGCATGCTGCATATTCCTCCGGTATTCGGCATGATGTTTGGATTGGCCTACCTGAAGTTCTTCGGTTTCTACCTGCAAAAATCATCAGGTATGAAAGCAGTAGGCGCCGAGATGCCTCCGGGCCAGCACGGTGAAAATGAATCTAAAGGCTTCGATGTATTTGCCAAAGTAGCGCAGGCAGAATGGGACACCCTGTTCTTCTTCTACGGCGTAATTCTTGCTGTTGGCGGCTTGGGCTTTATCGGCTATCTGGGCATGGCTTCAGAGTTCTTCTATGGCGAACTAGGCGCTACACAAGCCAATATTTTGGTAGGCGTTCTATCAGCTATCGTTGACAACATCCCGGTTATGTTTGCCGTACTTACCATGAACCCTGATATGAACACCACTCAATGGCTACTGGTAACTCTAACAGCAGGCGTAGGGGGTAGCTTGTTATCCATTGGCTCTGCAGCCGGAGTTGCTTTGATGGGTCAAGCACGAGGTCAATACACATTCTTTGGCCATCTAAAATGGACACCTGTTATTGCCCTGGGCTATGCAGCCAGCATCTGGGTTCACTTTTTAGTTAATGGCTAGGTACTGAGCAACAATAATGAAAATTTTCAGATGGTGCTTAGGCAGACTGGTTTTATTGATTAACTGGCTTACGTTTCCCAAAAAAGGGAAACGTGATCCTGAGTTTCAAAAGCAAATTGTACAACAATTAAAAAACCACTCACTCTATCAATTCGAAACCTGCCCATTCTGTGTCAAGGTAAGACGGTGCATGCAGGAGCTAGACTTGCCACTTGAATTACGGGATGCCAGAACACCAGGCAAATACCGCACAGAATTACTGGAACAAGGCGGAAAGATAAAAGCGCCCTGCCTGCGTATAGATCATAGTGATGGCACATCACAATGGATGTATGAATCCAATGATATTATTGCCTATTTGACTGAAGCATTCCCACTGGAAGTCGAGCTGGCAACAAATACATAAGCCTTGACACCCACCAACCTCTTTATCAAACAAACTACAAAATATTTTACGCTTCAGGACTGAAGCAGAAAGAAGTGAAGGAAGCTATCAATCAATAACCTCCTTCATTTACCAAAGAGATTACTTAAGGCCTAACACATCCTGCATATCAAAAAGACCTTTATCTTTATTATTCAACCAAACTGCAGCTCTAACCGCACCTCTGGCAAAAGACATACGCGAGCTGGCTTTATGAGTAATCTCTACACGCTCACCCTCAGCGGCAAACATCACCGTATGATCACCAACAATATCACCTGCCCTTACTGTAGCAAAACCAATAGTATCGCGATCACGCGCACCGGTTTGACCTTCGCGGCCATAAACCGCACATTTTTTCAGGTCACGACCCAAGGCATCGGCAACCACTTCACCCATGCTTAATGCTGTGCCTGAAGGTGCATCAACCTTATGACGGTGATGGGCTTCATAAATTTCAATATCAACATCATCACCTAATACACGCGCGGCTGTTTCAAGCAATTTAAAACAGACATTTACACCCACACTGAAGTTGGATGCCATACACAAAGCCACTTCAGACTGTGCTGAAAGCAACTCTTCTTTTTGCTCATCATTAAAACCGGTTGTTCCAATAACCATTTTTCTGCCAGCATCTTTACATGCACCAGCATTTGCCAAAGTAGCGACAGGAGCTGTAAAGTCAATTAATACGTCAAACTCTTCAATCACCTCATCAATGCTGCCAACCACTGCAATTCCGTTTTTTCCAAGACCAGCAAGCTCACCAGCATCAGCACCCAATAAAGAACTGTCAGGCCGCTCTATAGCTGCACTTAAATGTGCACCATCTGTTAAGGCAATCGCTTCTATCAACGTTTTACCCATACGCCCTGCCGCACCGGTTACAGCTATTCTTGTCATCTTCAATTCCTTAACAGTTCTACTTTCATTTTATCCAGAAAACACGCACAAATTGCTCAATACTAAAGAGTCATATCATCAAAAAACTTTTTAACTCCATCAAACCAGGTATTGCTTTGCGGATTATGTTTTTTATTACCCTCAAGAGTCTCCTGCAACTCTTTCAACAAATCTTTTTGACGCTTGGTTAAATTAACCGGCGTTTCAACAATCACCCGGCAGATAATATCGCCAACAGAGCCACCACGCACCGGCTTAACACCTTTGCCGCGCAGACGGAACATTTTACCAGTCTGGGTTTCAGGTGGAATCTTCAATTTAACACGACCTTCAAGCGTAGGCACTTCAAGCTCACCACCTAATGCAGCATCAGCAAAGCTGATTGGCGCATCACAATATAAATGCTTGCCATCACGCTCAAATATTTTGTGAGGCCTGACACTCATTTGCACATACAAATCACCATTGGGCCCACCATCTCTACTGGCTTCACCCTCACCTGACAAACGAATACGATCACCGTTATCAACGCCCGCCGGCACTTTAACATTAAGTGTTTTATTTTCACGCACGACACCCTGCCCACGGCATGTATTACATGGGTCAGCAATGGTTTTACCTTTACCATTACAGTGCGGGCAAGTTTGTTGAACAGCAAAAAATCCTTGCTGCATACGTACCTGCCCTTGTCCCTGACAGGTTCCGCAAGTCTTCACATCAGACCCGGGCTTGCCGCCTGAACCATTACAAGGCTTACAGCTTACTGTCGTTGGAATATCAATCTTGACCTCTGCACCTTTAACGGCTTGCTCCAGATCAAGAGTTAGATTGTATTGCAGGTCTGAACCTGGCTGCGGGCCTCTGCGGCGACCTCTGCCGCCACCAAAGATATCACCAAAAATATCACCAAATGCATCGCCAAAGCCTTCAGCGCCGAATCCGCCACCTTGCTGATTAACACCAGCATGACCATATTGATCGTAGGCATGACGTTTTTCCGGGTCAGATAAAACCTCATAAGCTTCGTTAGCTTCTTTAAATTTATCTTCTGCATCTTTATCATCAGGGTTACGATCAGGGTGATATTTCATCGCAACACGACGATAGGCTTTTTTCAGATCCTTCTCTGAAATACCTTTATCGACACCTAAAATTTCGTAGTAATCTCGTTTTGACATTGCTTATCTTCAATAGGGTTGAATCAAAATTTCCAGACTTTGGCTTAATATAAGCAAGCGCCTGAATGAACAAAGGCCCAGCACGTTATTCACGGGCTGAGCCTGTACAAAAAAAGCTAAAAGCTTATTCCTTATCTTTTACTTCTTCAAACTCAGCATCAACAACATCATCATCAGCACTTTGCTGTTCGCCACCCTGCGCACCTTGAGCTTGCTGCGCTGCAGCCTGCTCTTCATACATGCGCTGCGCCAAACCTGATGATGCTTCACTTAGCTTGGTTGAAGCTGCCTCAATAGCATCTTTATCATCACCTTTAAGTGCTTCTTCAACTTCTGCTATAGCTGCTTCGATAGCGGTTTTCTCTTCTTCAGAAGCTTTATCACCCGCTTCTTCCAATGTTTTCTTGGTAGCATGAACCAGACCATCAGCCGTATTACGAACAGTGATCATCTCTTCAAACCTGGCATCAGCTTCTGCATTGGCTTCAGCATCTGCTACCATTTTTTCGATTTCTTCATCTGACAAACCTGATGAAGCTTTAATTACGATAGATTGTTGTTTACCTGTCGCTTTATCTTGTGCAGACACATTCAAAATACCGTTAGCATCGATATCAAAGGTAACTTCGATTTGTGGCATACCACGTGGCGATGGTGGAATATCAGCCAGATCAAAACGACCCAATGATTTATTCTGGTTAGCTTGCTTACGCTCACCCTGAACAACATGAATCGTTACTGCACTCTGGTTATCTTCCGCTGTTGAGAAAATCTGTGATTTCTTACTCGGAATGGTTGTGTTCTTTTCAATCAACGGTGTAGCAACACCACCCATTGTTTCAATACCCAATGTAAGAGGCGTAACATCTAACAACAACACATCTTTTACATCGCCCGAAAGTACCGCACCTTGAAGTGCCGCCCCCATCGCTACCGCTTCATCAGGGTTAACATCTTTACGTGCTTCTTTTCCAAAAAATTCAGCAACTTTCTTCTGAACCATCGGCATACGTGTTTGACCACCAACCAGAATTACATCGTTAATATCTGATGCAGAAAGACCAGCGTCTTTTAGTGCAATTTTTAAAGGCTCGATTGTACGCGCAACCAGATTTTCAACCAACGATTCCAGTTTGGCGCGAGTTAATTTCACAACCAAATGTTTAGGCCCTGTTGCATCAGCAGTAATGTAAGGCAAATTCACTTCTGTTTGCTGGCTTGAAGAAAGCTCGATTTTTGCTTTTTCAGCGGCTTCTTTCAAACGTTGCAAAGCCAGTGGGTCATTTTTAAGATCAACACTGTTTTCTTTCTTGAACTCTTCAGCAAGATAATCGATTAACACCATATCGAAATCTTCACCACCAAGGAATGTATCACCATTGGTTGAAAGCACTTCAAACTGATGCTCACCATCAACATCGGCAATTTCAATAATTGAGATATCAAAAGTACCACCACCAAGGTCATAAACAGCAATAGTATGATCGCCTTTGGCCTGATCCATACCGTAGGCTAAAGCTGCCGCTGTAGGCTCATTGATAATACGCTTAACATCAAGGCCTGCAATTTTACCGGCATCTTTTGTTGCCTGACGCTGTGAATCATTAAAATAGGCAGGCACTGTAACAACCGCTTCAGTTACCGGCTCACCCAGATAATCTTCAGCTGTTTTCTTCATTTTCTTCAGTACTTCAGCAGACACTTGTGGAGGCGCCATACCTTTACCGCGTGCCTCAACCCATGCATCGCCATTGTCAGCTTCAATGATTTTATAAGGCACCATTGAAATATCTTTTTGCACAACATCATCTTTAAAACGGCGACCAATTAAACGCTTAACAGCAAACAGTGTGTTATGCGGGTTAGTTACCGATTGACGCTTGGCAGACTGACCTACAAGAATCTCACCTTCTTCGGTATAGCCTATAATAGAAGGCGTTGTACGATCGCCTTCAGAGCTTTCAATAACTCTTACCTTGTCTCCATCGAGTACAGCCACACAAGAGTTTGTTGTGCCTAAATCGATACCTATAATTTTACCCATCTCTATTTCTCCGGTGTAAATTCTTTAAACTGTGAAAATTATTAACTTACTGTCT
>CBDUPD010000098.1:0-7344 GCA_965368985.1 uncultured Spongiibacteraceae bacterium
TTCCAGATACAAATCAGCAGGCCATTGCAAACCTTCACGCTTAAGTACTGCTGCATGTGTAACCCCGGAATCAAACCAGACATCCAGTGTATCGGTGACTTTTTCATACTGAGAGGCCTCTTCACCTAACAGTTCTTCTACTTCAAGATCAAACCAGGCATCAATACCTTCTTGTTCAATACGATCAGCAACCTGCTGAATCAATTCTGCAGAATTCGGATGCAGTTCAGAAGTTTGTTTATTGACAAACAAGGCAATTGGCACACCCCAGGTACGTTGACGGGAAATACACCAATCCGGACGCTCCTGCATCATAGACTCAATACGTGCCTTACCCCATGAAGGAATCCATTCAACTTTTTCAACTTCACCCAATGCAGTTTTCAACAAACCGTTCTGGTGCATACTGATAAACCACTGCGGAGTCGCTCGAAAGATAATTGGTGTTTTATGACGCCAGCAATGCGGATAGCTATGCTCTATATCTTCGTGTTTAACCAGCTTGCCTTTTTCTTCCAGCAATTCAACAATCACCGGGTTGGCTTTCAATACATGTTGACCTGCGAACAACGGTGTATCTTCAAGATAAACACCATTGGCACCTACCGGATTATAAATATCAAGACCATAAACCTGACCCACATTAAAATCGTCAACACCATGACCAGGCGCTGTATGCACCGCACCGGTACCAGCCTCAGTAGTAACATGCTCACCCAGAATAACAGGCACTTCACGTTCATTGAACGGATGTTGTAGTGAAAATTTCTCAAGAGCTGCACCCTTGGTTTTAGCTACCACAGTGTAGCTAGCTGCACCTTCTTCACCGAAATAACGGTTTAAACAAGATTCAGATAACGCGTCAGACAACACCAGATACTCTTCATCACTTTCAAGCAAGACATAATCCATCTCAGGATGAATACTAACAGCCAGGCTTGCAGGCAGGGTCCATGGGGTGGTTGTCCAGATAACAATAGAAGCCGTTTTATTCTCAGCAACTGCTACACCAAATGCTTCAGAGAGTTTTGCGTTCTCAGCAAAACTATAACGCACATCGATAGCAGGTGATATCTTATCCTGGTATTCAACCTCTGCTTCTGCCAGTGCAGAACCACAGTTCATACACCAATGCACAGGTTTAAAACCTTTTTGCATATGGCCCTTATCTATTATTTTTCCAAGTGAGCGAACAATGTCAGCTTCAAATTCAAAATGCATGGTCTGATAGGGATTATCCCAATCACCTAATACACCCAAACGTTTAAAATCTTTCTTTTGTCCATCAACCTGACGTTGGGCATATTCACGACACTTCTGACGAAAAGTCTTGGCATCAACCTTAACTCCAGGCTTACCCACTTTTTTCTCTACATTCAATTCTATTGGCAAACCATGACAATCCCAACCCGGCACATAGGGCGCATCAAAACCATCAAGCGTTTTTGATTTAACAATAATATCTTTAAGAATTTTATTAACCGAGTGACCAATATGAATATCACCGTTGGCATATGGAGGACCATCATGAAGAATAAACTTCTCACGCCCGGCACTCGCTTCACGAATCTTCTGATACAAGCCTGTTTCTTCCCAGCGCTTGAGTGTTTGGGGTTCACGTTGTGACAGACTGGCTTTCATCGGGAAAGCCGTTTGTGGAAGATTCAACGTTTGTTTGTAATCAGTCATAATTTTTTAAAACTCTTTAAGGTTTTATATTTTTCATCAAATAGCTAACTAAAATATTCTGTCGCTGTTTCAATATCGTTTTGAATTGCTGTTTTTAAGGCATCCAGGGAATCAAACTTCATTTCATCCCGTAATTTCTTGCAAAAAATAACCTGTAGCACTTTGCCGTAAACATCTTCAGAAAAATTTAGTATATGTGCCTCAAGTATGGCTTTTAGCCCGTCATCAAGTGTTGGGCGCGTACCCACATTGGCTACACCATTATGCTCTACACCATCGATATTAACTTTTACTGCATATACACCCGATAAAGCCGTTTTTCTTCGATGCAATTGCAAGTTAACCGTTGGGGCTCCAATAGTTCTCCCTAATTGCTGACCGTATATCACCTTACCGGTGATCGAATAGGGACGCCCCATTAACTCTTCAACAAGGTCAAAGTCTGCCTGTTCAAGCGCATGCCGAATACGACTGCTACTGACTCTTTCACCGTCCTGCTCGATGGTTTTGGTATCATCAACCTCAAAACCCAATTCAGCCCCCATGGTTTGCAACAGTTGAAAATTTCCTTTTCTCTCATACCCAAAGTGCAGATCATCGCCCGCAATCATATATTTAACACCCAACTGCTTGTAAAATATCTCTTTTACAAAATCTTCAGCAGTCATAAGGCTCAATGCTTTATCAAAATGAATACGTAAAACCCTGTCAATGCCCTGGTCTTCCAGCGCAATACACTTCTCACGAAAACTCATAATTCTGGCCGGCGCTTCTGCAGGTGCAAAATATTCACGAGGTAAAGGCTCAAGGGTAATAACCAGCGAAGGAATACCCAACTCAGCACTTTTTTCTTTCAGTGTTTTAAGAACTACCTGATGCCCACAGTGCACACCATCAAAAGCACCAATGGTAGCGACGCAACCATGGTGTCTTGAACGAATATTGTGTAAACCGCGAATGAGTTCCATCGTATTAAAAACGTGCTTGTAAAAGCGAGCAATTATAGCCTAGCGGGCACCATTGGGGTATAGCCTGAACAACTATTAACCCTGCATTTGAGAATATCAGGAATTAAGCGGCTGCTTTGAGATGTTTTAGGCGTAAACCGAGCAGAATCAGGGTGGTCAGATAGACCAATAAGCCAGCTATAACCAACTGTAACAGCTCCCAAACCCGTTGTTGCCAGCCCCAACTGATCCAGCTTTCAATCGGGGTCTGCAGATAGAACAGGCAAAGACACATAAGAACAATACCCGCAAGATAACGGCCAATCATTAGCCCGAATCCCGAGTGCACCTTATAAACCCCACGTTTTATAAGCCCATGATATAGCAACCCTGCATTAATAAATGCTGAAGCCGCCGTCGCTAATGCCAGCCCTACATGGCCAATCTGATAATAAAAATGCAATGGAATGACAAAAGCAATATTCAAAACCATATTTGAAACCATGGCAATAATGCCGATTTTTACCGGCGTTTTGGTATCTTGCTGCGCAAAATATCCGGGAGCCAACACTTTGATTAACATAAATGCCAGCAAAC
Source organism: uncultured Spongiibacteraceae bacterium (assembly GCA_965368985.1). Lineage (GTDB taxonomy): Bacteria > Pseudomonadota > Gammaproteobacteria > Pseudomonadales > DT-91 > CAZTZY01. The sequence continues at coordinate 3,234 of CBDUPD010000098.1, forward strand.
CCATGGTATATGCCCTAAGACTTAAACTGGCCATTGCCACGTCATGTGCGTTAAAAGCCTTGTATTGAAATAAAGTCACCAGAATAGGCTCAGCCAACATAAACAGCGCAAAAGTTGCCGGCAAACTAATCAACAACACCATACGAATCGCCCAATCCAGAGTCATTGAAAACTGATCCATTGAAGCTGTTGCATGCTTACGTGAAAGAGAAGGCAATATTACCGTACTCACTGCTATTGCAAACACACCCAGAGGTAGCTCTACCAGACGATCTGAAAAATATAACCATGAAACCGAGCCCGTAGGTAAGAATGAGGCCAACACGGTGTCGAGCAATAAATTGATCTGACTGACTGACACCCCAAAAAGAGCAGGTATCATTAATGTTAGAATTCGCTTCACACCCTCATCTTTTGCATCTACTTTTGGGCGAGGAACAAGATGTATTTGTGCCAGAAATGGTAACTGAAACAGAAATTGTGCAATACCTGCAATAAAAACACCCCAAGCCAGAGCAAATACCGGCTCTTCAAACCAGGCCACACCCCAAACAGCAGCCGAGATTAAACACACATTAAGAATAACCGGCGTAAAGGCAGGTACAGCAAAACGGCCATAGCTATTTAATATCGCTCCAAAAAAACCGGCCAGAGAAATAAATAACAGATAGGGGAAAGTAATACGAATAAGATCAGAAGTTAACGCATATTTCAGCTCGTCTTGTAGAAAACCCGGAGCAAAAACAGTCGTTAAAACCGGCGATCCAATAACTGCCAGTACTGTAACAAATATAAGACTGGAGCCAAGAACACCTGCAACCTTATCAACCAATAAACGTACATCAGCAAATGAACGTGTTGTTTGAAACTCGGAAAGAACAGGAACGAAGGCTTGAGAAAAAGCACCCTCTGCAAACAATCGACGCAAGAACTGAGGTATTTTAAAGGCGATAAAAAATGCATCTGCATTGGCTGTTGCGCCAATTAGAGCAGCAATAGCCACATCACGCACCAAACCAAGAATACGTGATAGCATAGTCATAACACTAACAATTAAACTGGATCGCAAAAGTCCCGGAGCATTTTTTACTTGTGCTTCTCTGGCCTTTTCACCCTTGCTTTCAGTGCCATCTTGCATCTATTGTCCCAACCAGAGCTTATCAATGCGCTCTCTATTCAGTTGAAACCACTGCAAGGCAATAATCGTCATTGCATTATTAATATGACCACTGTTTAACAGACCAATCACTTCATCAACAGGTAATACATGCAACCGAATATTTTCATTTTCATGATCGACACCAAAAACGCCACCTTGTACACCCTCAAGATTGACCCTGCCACAAAACAAAGTAAAGAACTCTGTACTACCACCGGGGCTACAGAAATACTCAATAACAGGCTCAATCTGATCAACCTGTAAACCGGACTCTTCCAAGGCCTCTCTTCTGGCAAGATCTTCTTTATCTTCCCCATCTTTATCGAGCATACCGGCAACCAGTTCCAGCAACCAGGGTGATTGAGGTCGATTGATAACACCGATACGAATTTGCTCTATCATCGCAAACTTCTGTAATGCCGGGTCATACAACAAAACACCTACGGCATCACCTCTTACACAGAGTTCACGCTCAAAAGTTTCGGACCAACCACCTTCGAACAGGCGATGTTTAATTTTGAGATTTTTAAGTTTAAAAAAACCGTCGTAGGATAATTCTTCAGCAACAAGCTCAATATCCTTCTGAGAAAATTGCTCAATCATCAAAATCGACCCGACGTATACCAGCGCACATCAGATGCATGTTTATCCACCTGATCAACCACATCCAACACCATGGCAAATAACGCCATACGCACCAACACACCATTATCTGCCTGACGAAAAATTGCCAGATTCGGGTTCTCATTCAGGTCATTATCAAGCTCATTCGCCTGCGTACGAGAATCACGTGGAAGTGGGTGCATAATTACCGTGTTAGGCTGGCAAAACTCGGTGTATATTGATTGATTCAGACGAAATCGTCCTCGATATAAATCGGCTTCTTCCTGTGAATTAAAACGTTCTTCCTGAATACGTGTTGAGTAAACAATATCAACATCTTTTATATTTTCTTCCAGCTTGTCACTTATGATAACGTCATTACCTGATTTTCGCAGAAGCTCTACAATAGCTTCGGGCATACTCAACTCAGGAGGCGATATAAGTACTGCTTTGATATTTGTATACAAGGTTAATAACTTGCAAAGAGAATGTACTGTTCTGCCATGACGTAAATCACCAATCATGGCAATGCGCAGGGTATCAACATCTCGCCCTTTAGCACTGAGTTCACGACGTATGGTATAGAGATCTAACAAAGCTTGTGTAGGGTGCTCATTGGCACCGTCACCTCCATTAATAACCGGAACACGACTGGCACTGGCAAATTCTGCAACAGAACCTGCTTCCGGATGCCGCATGGCAATCACATCGCTATAGCCACTCAACACACGAGCGGTATCATAAAGCGATTCACCTTTTGATATTGCTGAAGACTTGAAGCCGGTGGTCTCCCGAACTTCACCACCCAGAAGATTAAATGCGCAACCGAAACTTACCCGTGTTCGTGTACTCGCTTCAAAAAACATATTACCTAAAATAGCACCCTCAAGTACTCTGGTAACTTTTTTACGATGGGCATACGGCCCCATTTGATCAGCAACGGTAAAAATACGATCAATATCAAGACGTTCAAACTGGGATATAGAGAGAATATGGCTGCCTGGGAATTCCACAACTAAACCTTATTATAGTGATTTGAGTTATTTTAATGCCTGATTTTTATAAATACCAGACTATTCAACAGCTTATTAAACAAGCAGGGGAAATTGGCAATAACTGCACCTCAAGCCTGGATCAATGCATCCCCCCAATCCATTAACTGGCTAAGCACATGAGATTTTTGCTCATCGTCCTGATACTCCATAAACAAGCTCTCCAGCTTCTCCTGAAAATCTTCCATTGTTAAACTCGCTCCATATTCAGGATTGGTTAACCGTTGAAATCGAAATTCCTGCCATTGTGCCTGCTCAGCCTCATTCAGGGTTTGCGGAAAATTTCTAGCCCTGTACCGAAACAGCATTTCCTGCAGACGATCATCTTCAAACATAAACGTTTGCCCAACCAACTCTTCAGGGGTTGATTTGCAAATTCCTGTCATGGTCGCCCTGTCTGCATTAGAGAAAAATCCTCCGGAATAAAGCATGGCATCGGGATCTGTTCTTTCTTCAAAGCTTTGACCGGTGAACACATCTCGTGCTTTTAGCCAGGCGCTTTGATCCACCATAAGCTCATCATAATGCTTACGAACAAGTGACAAATCCATATTGATACGATCAGCCACTTCGGCATCAACCATTTTAACCGGCGCTACCATTGGACTTTTATTCAAGTGAATACTTTTTAGTGGTATTCGCTGTTTATCACCCAACGATTCTGCTGATGTAAATACCCGCTCCCGGATCTCTTCAACATTCAACTTCAAAAACTCTTCGGGGGACTCTCTCAGATCAAAACAGATAACCGCATTTTTATTGGTGGGATGCATACACAATGGCAGCACAACCGACGCACACATATTTTTTGAGCCAAACATTCCTGAAATATTTAATACCGGCTTATGTGAACCCAATGCAATCGTCCTGGCTACTGTTTGCTTATTGCGCATACCCAAGGCATATTCAAATAGTCTGGGCTGTTTTTCTTTTATCAGGCGCGCTACATCAATGGTTGCTCGCACATCCACCAAGGCATCATGTGCGCCTTTTTGCTCTATATGATTAACCTCTGTCAACCTCTCCAGTCGAAAGCTGGGTAAACCCTCTTCATCTTTTGGCCAGTTTATACCTTCAGGCCTAACAACAGCACATAGACGCACAACATCAATAATATCCCAACGTGAGTTACCGTTTTTCCATTCTCGCTCATAAGCATCATAAAAATTTCGATAAAGCGTGTAGCGGGTAAACTCATCATCAAAACGAATGCTGTTGAATCCTACAGTACAGGTTCCCGGCTTCATCATTTCACTATGAATTTGCTTGATAAACTCCGCTTCAACCACACCATTTT
>CBDUPD010000099.1:0-7326 GCA_965368985.1 uncultured Spongiibacteraceae bacterium
ATCATGATCAACTGCTTCCAGTGCTTTTGCGGCTTTGGGCATTCCATAGACCGCACAATCCTGTTCTTCCTGAGCAATATTTTCGGCACCTGCCTGCTTCATTTTCAGCATACCTTTGGCTCCGTCCTTACCCATTCCTGTCAGAATAACACCCAGCGCATCATTTCTGGCCACTTCAGCAACCGAGTTATAAAGCACATCCACTGAAGGCTTATGTCGATTAACATAATCACCATCATAAACACATACGCCATAACCCGATAGACGCTTGCGTACAAGTTTCATATGTTTACCACCTGGTGCAATCAAAGCAACACCGGGCACCACATCATCGCCATCCTCTGCCTCTTTAACAGTGATTTTACAGAACTGATTGATTCTGTTGGCAAATGCTTTAGTAAACAACTCTGGCATATGTTGCACGATGACAATACCAGGGCTCTCTTCATTCATCTGCCTCAGTATCTTTTCAATAATGGTTGTTCCACCCGTTGAACTTCCAATAGCAATAATAGAAAACGTCCTACGATTCAAACCAAAATCTTCGAGTGCTACCGGCTCAGTTGCCTCAAGTATCTGGTTCTGGGTAATTGCCTGATAAACACCTGTCTCTTCCACAACAGAATTCGAGGCATCCAGCTTGGCTGCCGCTCTTACAGCATTAAGAATATTAATACTGGTCTCTTCAAGGCTATCCGAACAACTAAAGTTTGGCTTGGGAATAATATCAACCGCACCTCTTGATAATGCCTCAACAGAAGAAGCTGCACTTGAGCCTGTGTGGTTTGAAAACACAATAAAAGGGGTCGGACGATTACGACGAAGGTATTTTAGAAATCCAAAGCCATCCATTTCCGGCATTTCAATATCAGAAATAATAACATCTGGCCACTGCCTGTTCATGCGCTTAATCGCAATCAACGGATTTGATGCCACACCTAACACATTAATGTCATCACTTGTTTCAAGTATGAGCCTCAACGCGGTTCTGGCTGTCGCAGAATCATCAACTATGTAGACATTTATCGTCATTTAGTTCCAGGATTTCCCTTGGTATTAGTCCTTATTATGCAATAAAACATGCAGGGCTACTTATCCCTCAATTTAACTTGCACCAAATTTCTCAACCGATAGACACATTGTTTACCACTATCTTTCATATACGCTTTGTCAAAATAATCATTAAACGGAAAATCAAGATTAGGTAAATCTTCAAAATCATCATCTTTTATTGATTGAATATTTGCTACTTGCCCCACTCCTACTGCAATATATTTATTGTTATCTTTAATAATAATACAGTGTTTATTATTTTTTGGCTTATGCCCCATTAAAATCTGTGTTAAGTCAATAAATGGTAGCTTCTGTCCACGCCAATCAAGCTCAGAATCTTGCTCGATATTTTTTGTTATATTAATAACTTCTTCTACCCATCGTATATCAATTAACAAGGAGTATTCATCACACTGCACATGTATATACTTATTTAACATGCTTCAACCTGATACAACTGAAGTCTTACGGTTGTCTTTACAGATAGCGTTCACATTAAGAATAGTCAACAAACTACCATTATAGCTAGAAAAAGCCGAAACATATTTCATATCCTTATCATTTACTGCATCAATTCTGTTTTCATCTATTTTAACAATTTGGTCAGTTTCGTTGATTATCAACCCCCAATCACTTTCACCATCATTAACAACAATACACTCCCTGTAAACAGCATCTTCTGTTGAATAACCTAATTGTTCAAAAAGATTGATTACTGGTACTACCCGACCCTCCAATTCCATTGTACCCATAATACATCCATGCTTGCTCAATAATGGCTCTATAGATTTATCACTGACTACACGATGAATCTTATTAACATTTATACCATATGCACTACCACCAACCTCAAACCTGAGCATTTCAACCTGTTTAATAACAACCTTCTCATCCATGCTTTTCTGGTCAGGCATATAGGGCCTGATCAAACCCTGGATTTTTGAATCAAAGAGATTATTAACATTAATGACTTTTGTTAGTGAATTTCCATTATCACGCAATATTGTGCGCAGGCTTTTTTCTTTATCAACTTTTACCTGGTGCTCGCTTATCATCTCCAGGCCTAGTAATTTTCCAATCAATAAGCCACAAAAAACATCTCCCGATTGAATCATAACAACCGAGCCAGCAACAACTTCCTGATGTTTTTCGCCTATTAACTCAGACAGATTCAGAATAAGCCTTGGCTCTTCACGAATAAGACTAACGCCTGCAACCTGTACTGGAGCCCTTGGTTGCGAATAAATAACGTCCAGCACATTGATCTCATAAACATCACTTAATGAAAAAGCATATTCATTTCCAGACACCTCAACGATGAGATATCCCTGAAACTTCTCTTCATCATGCTTTGATTCAGCAACCTTTCCGAGAAACCCCTGCTTGCCCGAAGAGGTCTTGTCTGCCTTGATGATATCCTTTAATGCTTCAACATCAAGAAGCGTTATTTGGCCATTATTATAATCAAACGTCCCTAAAGTATATTCTGCCTGCTGATCTTTCTTACTACTTTTGGTTTTTTTACTTTTCTTGACCGGTTTACTTTTTATTATATCAGATTCAATTATTGAAAGAGTCTCTTGCACCTGACCCACCCTTAGAGCCAGAGTTACTCCATCAATACTAACTACAAGTACGGTATGAAACTTATTATTTATCGGTTTCTCATAATCAGAACCATAGACTAAAGATGCCAAATCAACCTGTGGAAGTATCTGTCCGTTAACATTAATTAAACCATCAACAAAATCTGGCACAAACGGCAACTGAGAAGCTGATGTTGACTCTAAAACCTCAATAAGAAACTCTTGATCAATCGCAAACACATGACCAATTACACTAAAAAGAGTTAACTCTATAGGCTTATCAGAGGAGCTTTTCATAATAAACACAACTCATATCACGATGAGTTTCAACATTTTGCGCCTCAAGCAATTTATCTACAGCGCTGAGTAGAAATATTGACTTGGGTCTTAATGCCCGCTTGATTGTTGTCTGCACTTTTCTTTGAGCATCTTCATGCAGATAAATCATCAGATTTCTACACAACACCAAATCAAAATCAGTAGCAGGCGGATGCGGGCTCATTAAATTAAACAGATCAAACTTAACAAACGACTTAACAACATCGCTTACCTGATAAACCCGCTTGTTATTACCCAACGTATCTTGATACTCTTTTTTAAGTGTGAAAAAACGCATAAACGGTTCAGGAAAATTTCTGAATGAAGACAAGCCATTATCAGAGCTTTCATAAATACCTTCTGTAGCCTTACGTATTACCTGCCGGGAAATATCAGTTCCCAAGACTTCAATTTTCCAGCCATGCGGAGGTAAAATAAACCCCTCTTTTAACTCAACACTTAATTTAAAGTCGATAAATGTTTGCAGCAATAACATAGCCAACGTATAAGTCTCTTCACCAGAAGAACATGCAGCAGACCAAATTTTAATTGTATGATCTTTCTTATTGATTTTATCCTGAATAAGATTCGGCAAAATCTTATCTTTAAGCACTGTCATCTGTGCCTGATCACGAAAAAAATAAGTTTCATGATTATTTAAATCCTCAACCAGCGCAGATAATTCAGTTTTATGAATATCCAATTGCATTGACTGAACCCATTGCTCAAGATGCTCACCACTCAAGCCCTTCAAAACATATTTAAGCTTTCTTGTTAACGGATCTGTTTCTTTAAGCCCTGAATAATTACTTATCAAACCCAGAAGCTTTGATATTGAGGGATCTACTGTACCATCATCTAAACCGCTACCTAACATCCCATCACCTAACTATTTGATTTATCAATATTAAAGAATTGGATTGCCTCACCCAGTTTATCAACTGAGGAATCCATATCTCCCGCCATTTTTGTTAATTGCAAAGAGGCTGTTGCATTGTGCTGAGCAACCTTATCTAATTGTGAAATTGCAAAAGATATTTCATGCAAGCCTGAAGATTGCTCTTCAGAAGCCGCAGAAATCTCCTGAACAAGCTCAGAAGTTCTGTCAATATTTGGCAAAATCTGCATAAGCTGCTCACCCGCCTGCTCAGAAACATGTACAGTTTCATTGGCCATATCTATAACCTCTGACGCCGCTAACTTACTTCGTTCGGCCAACTTTCTTACTTCCGCTGCCACAACAGCAAAACCACGACCATCTTCTCCTGCACGTGAAGCTTCGATAGAAGCATTCAATGCCAACAGGTTAGTTTGATAAGCAATATCATCAATAATAGATACTTTCTCTGCAATGTTTCTCATTGCATTCACCATATCCATAACAACCTTGCCACTGGCACTCGCAGACTCTGCCGTCTCCATCGCCAGGGTTTTAGTCGTGGCTGCATTCTTGTTATTTTGAGAAACTGTTGCACTCATTTGCTCTATAGAAGCACTTGTTTCTTCAACACTGGTTGCCTGATCATTTGCACCACTACTTATATTGTTAGCAGACTCAGTAATTTGTTTCGAAATATCGTCTACCACTTTGGCATTGTTACTAATCTCGGAAATAACCTCAGAAAACTTCTCAACAACACGTCCAACTGCAACATTAATTTGCATAATGTCATCACCACCAAACAAGCTGCCATCTGATGTTTTAATATCAACATTTAACCGACCATCCGCCAAAGAAGTCATCGTTGACTGAGTATCATGTAACCAGAGAATCATTCTGCGCACGATAGCATAAACAACGATTGAAAATATCACACCAAGAAGCGCGCTACCTAAAATCCAAACTTGTGCAGAGGCTTTAACACCCTCAATCTCAGACATTTGCTCATCAATTTTGGCATCTACAGTCGTCTCAGTCTTTTTAACCAACTCTATTAGCTCTAGTGATGTTTTGTAATATTCAGCCCGGGTCTCGGCCAGTTCTCTTCCCTCAATAACTGCCTGGTCAAGATTGTTCTTTAGCTCGAGAAATGCTCCTTCAAATGCAACTGCATATGTTTTACCTTCATACTGTCCGCCATCCCCCAAATCTGTTGGAACAATATTATTTTCATAAAACTCGGAATCAATGGATTCATAGACACTATCTTCAAGATTGATTTTTATATCTTCAAAGTCCGAACTTCCTGTCCAGTTATTACCTGAAATCATAGATTCAAACAGGTATTTTGTTTCAAGTAGATAAATCTGCGTCTCTTTCGTCAAATCAGCAATAGCCCACTCTTGCCCCAAAGAGCTGGCACTGGATTTTTTCTTGCCAGACTGCACAAGCGCATCTCGTAGTTGTTTTGCAGTGCCTTTTTTGGCCGAAGTTATATACTCATTAAAAATCCGGAAATTATTATTAAGTTTTTCATAAAGACTCATAAACGTACTATGCTGGTCTAACAAGCGCTGTTTTACCTCATTAAAATCCACTTGCTTTTTGGCAATTCTATCTAACTCTTTATTGTCAATTAGACCGGCTTTTTTTAGCAAATCCATGCCCTCTTTCTCTGCAGCCTCTCCTGCAGCCAACAGATCAAATGCCGTTTGATCCCCCCTGCCAAGAATACGCTCCACAGCTAACATTTGATCAGCAACACTCACCGTTGTCTGGGATGCTCCATCTGCTGTCTGCGTTACCGAACCAGTTACAGTATCCAACAACTCTGAAAGGTTTTTAAATCCAGACCATCCAAAAAAGGCACAGACCACCACCATCAAAGCTATTAAAAAGTAGCCTCCTTGTAGCTTTGTAGAAATCTTCATGGTAATTACTCCAATAACATTCTTAATTATTCTTTATTAAAACTATAGTAGATATATCTCATCAGGCATTAGCAGAAGACATACCAATAATATTCTGGGCATTATTTAAAGCGATACAATCCAGAATAATAACCACCTTTCCATCACCAAGGATAGCCGCACCAGACACACCAGACATATTACGTAAACTATCATGCACATCTCGTACAAGAACCTCTGTACGCCCAAGCGCCTCATTAACAACCAGACCAATCATAAATTGGTCATTAGCAATAACTACCACCTCATAGTCAACACCAGCTTGATGATTCAAAAGTGACTGTCCTGAATGAATTAGCTCATCAAGGCGGTATAACGGAACAATGCTGTCGCGCAGCATAAATGCTGACTGCTCCTGTACAATCTGCACATCATCTGCACTAACACTCAGAACCTCAACGATATGTCGTTCAGGAAAAGCCAATGTCTGGCCGCCATTATCAATAAGAATAACTGACTGTATAGCGGCAGATATAGGCAACTTTAATCGAATAGTTGTACCTTTACCTTTTGCAGACTCAATGGACACTGTACCGCCAACTTCTACAATTTTACTTTTCACTACATCCATGCCAACACCACGACCCGATGTATCGGTTACTTTTGCTGATGTTGAAAACCCCGGCTCAAATATATATTTAAATATCTCTTCATCCGAATAGCTCTCACCTGTTTTTAACATGCCAAGTGATATACATTTCTTTAATATTGCTTCACGGTCAAGTCCTGCACCATCATCAGTGATTTCTATCACCACCATACCGCTTAACTGTTCAGCTTTTAATTTAAGTAAACCAAATTCTTCCTTCCCTGCACTTTTTCTTTCAGCAGGCAACTCAATACCATGATCAATACTATTTCTAATCATATGCGCCAATGGTTCAGACAGCACATCAATCATGCCTTTATCAACTTTTACTTGCTCACCTATAACATCTAACACAATTTTTTTATTTAACTTCTGGGCAATTGTACGAACAAACTTATGAAACCTGTTAAACACATAAGAAATAGGCACTACGCGTAAATTTAGTACGCTATTTTGAATTTGATTCAGGCTTGTCTGGAGATTCTCATTACTTTCATTGAGCAGACTGGAAAATTGCTCAAAAAAAGCAATCATTTCTTTACCTTGCCCATTTTGCTGATTCTGAAGCATTGCTTTTAGCTGCGAAACATGAACAGCAAAATCATCCTGTGTAATCAAATGCGACAATATATTATGATGCGTTATTAACTCCCCAACATCAGAAATCACTGCATCAATAGCACTACCATCAACCTTAAGCGACCCCATGGACATCGCTGTTTCTGAAATCAGGCTTTCAGTTTCAGATTGCTCGTCTATTTCTACCGGCGCTTTGGTTGATTCATTCTGCTCAGGTTTCTCTTCAGTCTGGCCAGCACTCTTGATATCATCGATTGAAGGCTCAGGTACCTTATCATCAAAAAGATGCTCAAAACCGAGGATAGTAAATGTCTTACGTTCTCTATCAATGATAGAAAGAATAGTGTTGAT
>CBDUPD010000100.1:0-7294 GCA_965368985.1 uncultured Spongiibacteraceae bacterium
GAAAATGGGATTTCTGATATCTGTGCTGTTTATATTCATGCTAATGGCCATGCTGTTTGGCTCTTACTTTCAACCCCTGATGATTATTAGCGCTGTACCTTTTGGCCTGATTGGCGCCCTGATTGGACATCTGATTTTCGGAGAGAAACTAACTATTTTCTCAATTTGCGGCATGGTAGCCGTGAGCGGAATTGTAGTGAACGATAATATGGTTTTGGTTTTTTATATCAATGAACAACTAAAAAAGGGCGTACCCCTTATAGATGCCATAAAAGAAGCGGGTATCGCCCGTTTTCGACCAATCTTTCTTACCACTATAACGACTTTCCTTGGCCTTTCGCCTATCATGCTTGAAAGCAGCTGGGAAGCACAGTTTCTTATCCCTATGGCGATCTCTATTGCCTTTGGTGTAGCCTTTGCCACATTGATCAGCCTGTTTCTGATACCTGCTTTATATCTTGCATCAAATGACATAAAGTCATGGATAGATAAAAAACTGGGAAGAACCAAAGAGGCTTTGGGCCTTAAAACTGAATCTGCTACACGACCTCAAGCATAAAAGTCACCGGGCCATCATTTAACAACGACACTTTCATATCTGCCGCAAACTCACCGGTTTGAATTTTATCTTGTGAATAGTGTTGCTTTGCCTGATCAACAAAATAGCCATAGAGAGCATTGGCATGCTCGGGACTGCCAGCAGTGGAGAAACCGGGGCGCAGCCCCTTATCGGTATCAGCCATCAGGGTGAATTGTGACACCACCAACAACTCACCACCAATTTGCTGAACATTAAGATTCATTTTTCCATGATCATCAGAAAAAATGCGGTAGTTCAAAACCTTGTGTAACAGTTTATCCGCTACCGCCTGATCATCTTCTTTACCAACACCCAACAACACCAATAAACCTTGCTGTATATTGCCGATGACACCCCCATCGACTACAACACTGGCATGGCTAACGCGTTGTATAAGTGCCTTCATACCGACTTATCACCTGAAACCGTTCTATCGAGAAGCGCGCTTACGCTCATTTTCAGTTAACAGCTTCTTACGAACACGAATAGACTCTGGTGTAACCTCTACCAGCTCATCATCTTCAATAAACTCAAGAGCCTGCTCCAGCGTTTGAGTGATTGGTGGTGACAATGTTAATGCCTCATCAGTACCCGATGCACGAACGTTAGTTAACTGCTTACCTTTACAGGGGTTAACACTAAGATCATTATCGCGTGAATGAATACCAATAATCTGGCCTTCATAAACATCAACAGCATGTCCCAGGAACAGGCGACCACGGCTTTGCAGATTAAACAGTGAAAACGCAGCTGTTTTACCGGTTACCATTGAGATCAATACACCGTTTTGGCGTGAAATAACATCACCACCCGTTGCCGGACCATAATGATCAAATACCGATGTCATAATACCTGAACCGGAAGTCATCGTTAAAAACTGGCCACGAAATCCAATCAAACCGCGAGACGGAATCATAAACTCCATTTTTACACGGCCCTTACCATCAGGTTCCATATTGCTCATAATCGCTTTACGTAAACCTAACTCTTCCATCACCTTGCCCTGATGCTGATCTTCAATATCAACCATCATCACTTCAAACGGCTCATGAACAACACCATCAATTTCTTTCTGGATAACTTCAGGACGCGACACACCTAACTCATAACCTTCACGGCGCATGCTTTCAATCAACACAGACAAATGCAATTCACCACGACCCGATACAATAAACTTGTCGGCTGTTTCACCTGGCTCTACTCTCAAGGCAACATTATGAATAAGCTCTTGCTCAAGACGATCCTTGATATTACGCGAGGTTACCAGTTTACCTTCCTGGCCGGCGAAAGGTGAGTTGTTAACCATAAAGGTCATACTCACGGTTGGCTCATCAACCGATAAGGCTGGTAATGCTTCAACATTTTCAGGATCACATAAGGTATCTGATATACCCAAAGACTCTATACCGGTAATACACACAATATCACCCGCTGTTGCTTCCTCAACATCAATACGTTCCAGACCCAGATATCCCATTACTTTCAGAACTCTTGCCTTGCGCTCTTTGCCATCACTATCAACCACCACAACTTGCTGGTTAGGAACCAATTTACCTCTAGTAATACGACCAACGCCGATAACACCCACATAACTACTGTAATCCAGCGCAGAAATCTGCATCTGGAAAGAGCCATCAACATCTACTGCTGGTGGTGGCACGTTCTCAACAATCATTTCAAACATCGGCGTCATATCTTCAGCCATATTATCAGGGTCATCACCAGCAACACCATTCAGGGCAGAGGCATAAATAACAGGGAAATCAAGCTGCTCTTCAGTAGCACCCAGACGATCAAACAGATCAAATACCTGGTCAACAACCCAGTCAGGGCGAGCACCCGGACGATCAACCTTGTTTACCACAAGAATTGGACGCAAACCTTGCTCAAAGGCTTTTTGGGTAACAAAGCGTGTTTGTGGCATTGGGCCATCAACGGCATCTACCAGCAAACAAACTGAATCGACCATCGACATAACACGCTCTACTTCACCACCAAAATCGGCATGTCCCGGTGTATCTACGATGTTAATCGCATAGCCATTCCATTTGATCGCAGTATTTTTTGCAAGAATGGTAATACCACGCTCTTTTTCCTGATCATTGGAATCCATGATACGTTCAGTACCCTGATCCTTACGATCCAGTGTTCCCGATTGCGACAGCAACTGGTCAACCAGTGTGGTTTTACCATGGTCAACATGGGCTATGATGGCAATATTGCGGCGTTTTTCGATCACGTACGAGTACCTATGTAATTGTCTTATAAATCAAGGGCGCGGATTATACCCACATTGCTCAATAAACACACGACAATAAACACTTACCGACAACACCCATACAAAACTTAATCTAGTGACCATTTTTTATGCGTTAACACTTAGATTGGCACTTCTTAAATGTCAGGTTTACAATAGCCGGATTTACAAAATGCTCTTATAGGGAATAACCATGTCACTAGCACCCAAAACACATATCGGCTGGAGCAGCCGCTGGACCTTTATTATGGCCGCCACCGGCTCTGCTGTGGGTCTTGGTAATATCTGGAAGTTTCCTTATATAGCTGGTGAAAACGGCGGCGGCGCCTTTGTTCTGGTCTACTTACTTTGTATAGCCATTATTGGCGTTCCCGTATTGATGGCCGAAATTCTGATGGGGCGCCAAGGCAGAAGCAACCCTATTAATGCCATGATCTCCCTGGCACGCCAGTCTGACGCCACCAAGGCATGGGCAATTATCGGTGTTATGGGCACACTCGCCGGTTTGTTTATCATGTCATTCTATAGCGTGGTCGCTGGCTGGGTACTTGATTATATTATTGAAGCCGCTCAAGGTTCATTCACAGGCATTACTGCCGAACAGGCCGGTTCTTATTTTAAATCCACCTTATTAGGTGATAATAAACTCCAGCTTTCATGGCACAGTGTTTTTACGCTACTCACTGTTTTTGTCGTAGCCGCTGGCGTCACCAAAGGACTTGGAAATGCCGTACGCATTCTGATGCCAATGCTATTTATTCTCTTGTTAGTGTTACTGGGTTATAGCTACAGCCAAGGTGATTTCTCGGCAGGCTTTTCCTTTTTATTCACTTTCGATTTCTCCAAACTTACCGCAAGCGCGGTACTGATCGCCATGGGGCATGCCTTCTTCACATTGAGCCTCGGCATGGGTGCTATCATGGTCTACGGCTCTTATATGCCCGACAACGCATCGATTGCCTCAACAGCAATTACTGTTGCCTTTCTTGATACACTTATCGCACTGGTTGCAGGCATGGCAATCTTTCCACTGGTATTTGCCAATGGCATTGAGCCAAGCGCCGGTCCAGGGCTGATGTTTGTCAGCCTACCCATTGCATTTGGCAGCATGCCAGGCGGCGTTATTTTTGGAACGCTATTTTTTATTCTGGTAGGCATAGCCGCATGGAGCTCTTCAATTTCATTAATTGAACCCGCTGTTGCCTGGCTTGATGAAAACTTTAAAATTAACCGCGCAGTTTCTGCCGCTATTGTTGGTGTTATTGTCTGGTTCGGTGGCTTTGCCTGTATTTATGTTGATGGCTTCTTCGACAAACTTGATTATCTTGCCTCCAATATCATGCTGCCACTCGGCGGATTACTCATGGCTATATTTACTGGCTGGATAATGAAACGGAAACTGGCCAAAAACCAGTTAGCCGGCCTGAGCTATAACCAGTTCAATACATGGTATGCCATATTGCGCGTCTTCACCCCTATCGGCGTGATTTTTGTATTTGCTCACAGCCTGGGGCTTTTCGAAAAACTGGGCCTTTTCTAATGCTTTTTTGCAGGTCGGGCTTTAGCCCGACAAATTAGGCAATTAAGGATAGACACTACTATACTGAATCAACTGCACTACAACGGCCACAGGGCAACAAAAAGTTGCCCTTATAAAAATCAGCACAACAGCAGCACAACAGGGACACCAGCATGACACCAGCGAAAAGCCTGCGAGCCTCTTCTATTGCACCCATTTTTCTTTCACTGTTTCTTATTTTATTTTCCCAACATTCATTCAGCAGTGAGTTGCTTAATTTTAATTGCAGCCTCAACCTGCTCAACCAGGACCCAATCAGTTGCGAAAACCCGATTACCAACCAGTCGGTGCCCGGCAATCTTCTACAGCTGGTAAAAGATCTGGCTAAATCAACCCACCTTGAACGAACTGTTGGAGACTGCTTTGTTGACACCATTGGAAACGCCCATTGTGATTACGCCCTTGGCGGCGATATCACCAACAAAATAGTACTCGATTGCGAAAAAATACCAGGCACCTCGGCAACTGTGTGCACATCTCACGCCCTTGCTGATGCCATACAAATTGGCTGTAATTTTGCCCTAACATCCCTGAACGGCTTTGGCTGCCACTTTGAATTCAATAAAGAAAAGATTATCAACAAGGCAACCAGCCTGATTACTGACATGAACCAGAACCACACAGCCATTGCTCACACCATGATTGCCTGTGTATCCCAGAGCAGCATGGACGAACAAGTGAACTGGATGTGTGAAAACATTATTAAACGCATGATGAGTGACGACCCTCAACAAGCGGCACAAAATGCTGCCGAAGTGAGCAGCATGATAAAAATCATGACCCCTGCAAAAACAGATGCCACGATGGATGTTAGCCATGCCGCCTTAAGTAGCGGTGTTAACAATATTCGCCAACGCCTGGGCAATCTTCGCTCAGGAATCGCCTCAAATACCTCACTGGAACTGCACTACTTTGACGGCAAATCATGGCATACAGCAGGCACGCAACTGGCGCAAACATCTAACACAGCATCAGATGCCTCCCCACAACAAGAAGCTGATAGAAACATTAGCAAATACGGCAGATGGGGGATTTATCTTAACGGCTCATTCACCAACTCCGAACAAGACAGCAGTGACATAGAAGCCGGCCATGAAGCTGACACACAAACCATTACCCTGGGATTTGACTATCGTGTTAGCAATCAACTCATACTCGGAGCTGCTGCCAACATTTCACAATCTGAAGCTGAATACAGCATGAACTCTGGCACACTCGACAATCTCAATGTCACTCACATTCTTTACAGCAGCTATTATTCTGACGACTGGTTTTTTGATAGCAGCCTAAGCTATGGACAAGATAGCTACGAACAGGAACGCAGCATAAGCTGCTCTGACTGTTATTTTGGACAAGCTCTTGATCAAACCTATAGCTCTGAGTTCGACGGATCTCAACTCGCCCTGTCTGTTAGCACGGGTTACAACTGGAATCTAAGAGCATTCAGCATCACACCCTCTATTCAATATACATTTGCCACACTCAAAACAGATGCCTATAACGAGAACGCATCACATGAAGGCAACGGCGCTGACATGGCACTTGCCATGAGCGATCAGGAACGTGACGTATCAACGCTAAAAGCCGGAGCCAGCTTTCAGTATGTTTTTGGCTTGTCTCGCGGCGTGATCATTCCACAACTGAGCGCACACATCGTAGAAGAGCTTGAAGATGATTCTCAAGTGGTTACCAGTAACTATATTGGCAATGGAAAAACCAACAACACCTCTTTCGAACTGGCCACCAATGAAGTGGATACTTCTTACTATATCATTGGCACAAGCCTTTCCTTTCAGTTGAAAAACGGCAATGCCGGCTTTATCAATATTCAAAGCACTGAAGGCTATGACGATCTGGAACAGATACAATATACCGCAGGCTGGCGCTGGGAGATCTGAAGTCAATCTTTAGACCCCCATATTACCAGCAAGTATAAGAGACAGGCTTATTTATCGTCTTTTGTTTTAAAAAGGCATTCGTGTTATGTATAAAAACTTCCTACAATTAACTAACAACCTCTATTGTCGATAAGGGACTCTCATGAACAAAACAAAATTCCATGCGCTGCTTGTTTTCCTGGCAGGCGCAATACTTAGCCCTGCTTCATTGGCCGATGCCATCGGTGCCAGTATCGGCGTACATGGCATAGCTATTAACTATCAAAGTGCCTTTAGCAAAACTTTAAAAGCCCGCTTTGTTTTATCTGATATGCCTCTTGAAAGAGACGCAGAAGAAGATGGCATTGAGTATGAGGTAGAGTATGACCGCACCAACTTAGGCGTATTATTAGACTACCACCCTATTCCAGGATATTTTCGAAGATTTCATATTACAGGCGGCATATACACTGGCGACCATAACTGGAATATGCGAGCAACAGCAAACAACCAGCAACTTGAGCTGGGTAACGACACTTACAACAGCAAAAATGTTGAACTTAAGGCACAAGTCAGCTTTGCCAAAGCCGCCCCCTATTTCGGACTGGGATGGGGCTATGTCATTGAAGAAGAATTCGGCTTCTATGGCAATATAGATGTGGGGGCACTCTATATCGGCGAAGCATCAATTTCTTATGAAGCAAAAGGTACCGTCATTGACAGCAATGGCAATGAACTGGATGTATCAACATTCGCAGATTTTCAGGGAAGCATTGAACAGGAAAGAGCAAACCTCGAATCAGAGATTGAAGATTATAATCTCTTACCTATTATTCAAATTGGCTTTGCCGTTACATTTTGATCCAGGAGACTACCATGCACTATATTTATAACACTATACTCAAGCCTGGTTTAAAACTACTAAACCTATGTCTATTTATTCTTTTTGGCCAACAAGCCCTGGCCGCAGCTACTGAGGTTGAAATTAGCTGCTCGGATAT
>CBDUPD010000101.1:0-7279 GCA_965368985.1 uncultured Spongiibacteraceae bacterium
ATCCTTACCTGTAGCCAACTTAAACAACCAGAAGACCGTCCATAACACACCGTAACCGGCAGCGGCCCCCCAAACAGCATCAAGCAGAGGGACAAATAACGATTGCGAGTTCAACACCAGACCCAGCCACAACAGGGGTAGCGTTAATATGTCAGGCAGAACCTGGTGATCAAAATCAATACCTACAAGAGCAATAGAGACATAAGTCATTAAGAGCATTGCAAGAAATTGATATGAAATACCAAACTTCATAAAGACGATTATTGATAATACACCCGTCACCAGCTCAACCAGAGGATACCTTAAAGAAATCGGGTTCTTACATGAATGACACTTTCCCTTCAAAAAGAGAAAACTTAACACGGGAATATTCTGCCACGGCTTGACGGTCGACCCACACCTGGGGCAAGCAGATAGCGGAAAGGCGAGATTAAACTTCGACTCATCAAGCGGATAGTGCTCTTCAAGCTCAAGCATCATGATTGCTTCATTACGCCATTGACGCTCTATCATAATCGGCAATCGATAAATCACTACATTGAGAAAACTCCCAATGCATAACCCAAAAAAAATAACGAAACAATAAAGTAGCAACACGTTTTCAGGTTGCATGAACTGTAGCGACACTTGGCAACCCTATACGGTGTTTCCTAACTGGAAGATAGGCATGTACATAGCTACCATTAAGCCACCAACAAGAATACCCAATACAGACATTATCATGGGTTCCATCATGGCGGTAAGATTATCAACAGCATTATCTACTTCACCCTCATAAAAATCTGCACACTTACCTAACATGGTATCAAGCGCACCTGATTCTTCACCAATAGCCACCATTTGTATAAGCATACTGGGAAACAAGCCACAGGCTTTTAATGAGTTATTCAAGGGGATACCTGTTGTAACTTCATCACGAATTTTGATTATTGCACGAGAATATACTGCATTACCCGCCGCTCCAGATACAGAATCCAGAGCATCCACCAACGGCACACCTGCTGCGAATGTTGTAGCCAGTGTTCTTGAGAAACGCGCATAAACTGACGCATTGACAATGCCCCCAAAAATTGGTGCCTTTAGCAATATCGCATCAATGGTATCCCGGTATTTTTTCGAGCGCGTCATTGCTTCCTTGTGTCCGGTATACGCACCAACACACACGATAAGTACAACAAACCAGTATTGCTGAACCCACTCGGAAATATTAAGTACAAACAGGGTAAAAGCCGGAAGATCAGCACCAAAACTACCAAATGTTTCGGCAAACTGAGGTACAACCTTGATTAACAGAATACAGGTAACCACGACCGCTACCACACAAACCGTCAAAGGATAAGTCATGGCTTTCTTGATCTTTCCTTTTAACGCTTCAGACTTTTCTTTATAGGTTGCAACCCTGTCCAGCATGGTTTCAAGAGAACCTGACTGCTCACCGGAATCAACCAGGTTACAAAAAAGATCATCAAAATATTTGGGATGCGCCCTTAAAGCCTGGGATAAATTACCACCACCTGAAACATCAGAACTGATTTTTCTTACCAACTCGGCCATTGCCTTGTTTTCAAGACCGTCAGCAACAATATCAAACGACTGAATAAGCGGCACACCAGCTCGCATCATTGTGGCCAGCTGCCGAGTAAAAATAGCAACATCAAGCGGGTTTATTTTGGGTGCAAACAGGGTTGATGTTGATTGTTTTTTTATTTTCTTGGCAGTTATACCCTGCTTCTTAAGCTGCGCTTTTACCAAAGCAGCACTCTGGCCTTCAACTTGACCCGTAAGCTTAATGCCTTTTTTATCTACACCACTCCAGATGAAAACGGCTTTAGTATCTGACTTCTTCTTTTTTGCCTGAGCCATTGATTATTCCTTCGGAACTATTTTATTTCTTATCAATCTTAAGGGTAGCTTGTTCAGGTTTTTTTTCACACTATTCACATTCACGACTAGTCACTCGTTACTCGGTTTACTTCTTCAAGGCTGGTTAACCCCTGAAGACACTTAAGTAAACCAGACCTACGCAAATCATTAAAGCCTTCTTTACGGGCTAATTTTGAAAGTTCGATAGAGTTCCCACCTTCCATTACCATTTCTTGCAGAGGAGGTGTCATTTTAACCACTTCATAGATCCCTACACGGCCTTTATACCCTTTACTGCACTTGGGACAACCAACAGCCTTCATAAACTGGGCGCCTTCCAGGTCCTCTTCAAGAAAACCTTCGTCAAGCAGCATTTCTTTAGGATATTCTACCGGCTCTTTGCATGAACTGCATAAACGCCTTCCCAAACGCTGGGCAATAATCAAGCTGACTGATGTAGCAAGGTTAAATGGAGGTATACCCATATTTACCATACGTGTAATCGTTTCTGCAGCACTATTGGTATGCAGTGTCGACATTACCATGTGTCCGGTTTGAGCTGCCTTTATAGCTATACCACCGGTTTCAAGATCCCGTATTTCCCCAACCATAATGATATCAGGGTCTTGCCTCAAAAAAGATTTCAATGCTTCTGGAAAGCCCATACCTGTCTTTGGGTTCACATTGACCTGATTAATTCCCTCAAGATTTATTTCTACGGGATCTTCCGCTGTTGAGATATTTCGTTCAGGAGTATTTAGAATATTCAGCCCGGTATAAAGCGATACCGTTTTACCACTACCTGTCGGGCCTGTTACCAGAATCATACCCTGAGGTTTTTGCAAAGCATCTTCATAGAGAGCTCTCTGGTCATCTTCATACCCCAACGCCTCTATACCCATCTGTGCACTGCTGGGATCAAGAATCCGCGCACAAACCTTTTCACCGAATAAGGTCGGGCAGGTATTCACACGAAAATCAATAGACTTGTTTTTTGATAGCTTAAGCTTGATACGACCATCTTGTGGAACGCGTCGCTCGGATATATCCATCTGGGCCATAACTTTTAGACGCGCCGCCAGCCTTGAGCCCATTGATACCGGAGGCTTGGCCACCTCATGCAACACGCCATCAGTACGAAAACGTACTCGATAAGATTTTTCATAAGGCTCAAAATGTAAATCAGAAGCACCTGAACGAATAGCATCAACCATAACTTTATTAACAAAACGAACAACCGGCGTTTCATCAACCTCACTGGTGCTAACCTCGGCACCACCTCCGCCCATTTCATCAATGGCTTCGGTATCAAGGTCGTCCAGCCCACTGTCATCAAGGTCTTCCAGCCCGCTACCCACATCATCTTCAGAGCCTTCCTGAAGTCGTTTGATAAACTGGGCAAGAGCCATGGCATCAACAACCACGGCCTCGGTATTCAAACCGGTATTAAATTTTATTTCATCAAGGGCATGCAGATCTGAGGGGTCACCCAAGGCCACATATAATCGTGTGCCACGCTTATACAATGGCAAGGCATTGTGTTTAGCAATCATATCTATCGAAACCAGCTCACTATTAAATGCTTCTTTATCATAAGCATTTAAATCAAATACTGGCGACCCAAACTCTTCAGCTGCAACCGTGGCAAGCGTTTGACCATTCACTATCTCTTGCTCGGCAAGATAATGCGTTAAACTTTGCCTTTCCCGCTTTGCAGTTGCCACTGCATCAACAATCGCTTCTTCATCTATTAAGCCATCTCTTATCAAGCGACGACCAAGACCTGATACTACTGACATAAACTAAACCTTTGCACAAAGAGCCACATACAAGTAATTGATTGTAGCAGTATATTCCATAAGCACCGAATCACAAGTCACTATAACAAATACCTGCCAGCAACCCACAATATGTGACAGTTTTTGTCACTAGCTAACATCCAGTGTCTCTATTTTTAGTAATTACTCTAAACACTCACCCACTATTTTGAGATTCAACCACCAGATTCTGCAAATTAAACAAGTTGGCACAGTTCTTGTAGGAATATTAACAGACTCAATTTAAACCCATTTAGATTGTTGCAAATAACGTAGTAAATAACATAACGCTCATTAGGAGAATTAACATGAAAAATCAATTCCAAAAAGGTTTTACACTGATTGAATTGATGATTGTTGTAGCAATCATCGGTATTCTTGCTGCCGTAGGCCTACCTGCTTATCAAGATTACACAATTCGTGCACAAGTATCTGAAGGTCCTGTACTTTCAGGTGGTCTGAAAACTGCTATCTCTGAATACTATTCAGATAGAGGCCAATGGCCTGCAAGTAATACTACTCTGGGTATCAGCGCAGTGAGCGGCTCATATGTATCATCTGTAACCAGTTCAGCAAACGTAATTACTGTTACCTATAGCAACACTGCTCCTCAAAGAGCTCATGCAAACATCAATGGTAGTACTGTAGCTATTACAGGTTCTGACGCTACTGACAGCATCAAGTGGGCATGTACTACTGGTGGCACCAATGGTGTTCCATCAAAATACCTGCCTTCTTCATGTAAATAAGAAGACTGTATTAGCAAGTTTAAAAGGCACCCCTCGGGTGCCTTTTTTTTAAGAAATTTCTATGAATAAGCAAATGATTAAAGCCAGTATTTTTCACCAAAAACAGTAAGGACAAATACGTATAGACGCACAGCTGTAACATCATATCATTAACGATTAATATGAACTCATGACCTACAACACATCGAATATTAGCCATGAAACAAAAGAGCAGCCAAGGTTTTACACTGATTGAACTAATGATTGTTGTCGCAATCATTGGCATTCTTGCTGCAGTTGGCTTACCTGCCTATCAGGACTACACCATACGCGCCCAGGTCTCTGAAGGCATCATCCTGTCTGACGGCATTAAAAGTGCAATTAATGAATATTATTCTGTTTCCGGCAGTTGGCCGGCAAGCAATGCCACCATGGGAATGTCAGATTTCGTTAGTGGCTCATACGTTGACAGCATCACCTCATCTGGCGGTCAAATTACTATCAATTTTGGCAATAATGCCCATAAACATCTTCAGGTGGCAGGTGGTAATGTATTAACCATCACACCAGCAATTAAAACTGTCTCAGGTAACCATATTGTTACCTGGAACTGCGGTTACGCTCCTGCACCAGCCTCATCAGTTCTGGTCAAACCAAGCGCAACAACGGTTAACTCACACTACCTCCCGGTTGCCTGCAAAGGTAATTAATTAATTCAATTTATTCATTATTAACAGCCCGCATAGCGGGTGATGTGTGATAAATTGAATAATCGATACAATAAATACAATATAAGAAAAAGTGATGCTCCAGGAACCCTCATATCAACAAACACAAAATAGCCAACGGGAAATCCAGCCATTACTGACGTGGCTTATTTATCTCGCTATATTCATTATTGTCTTTTTCCTATACGCACCTTCACTGCAGCATGATTATGTATGGGACGATCTGGTTATCCTGTTTCAACCCTCAGGTTATCTTCGTGACGACTGGATATACCATGCGTTAACCCGGCCCTTTATCTTTTCAGAAAACTACTACCGACCCTTAGCGGTATTAAGCATTTTTGCAGACTTTCGCCTTGGCAACACCTCGGCATTTATCTCTCACCTGATCAATCTATGTCTTTTCTTTATCAACGGCCTGTTGATGCTTCTGCTAGCTCAACTGCTATGCAAAAAAATTCAGCTCTCAAATATAAAAACCTTGCTGGCATGCTGCTGTTGTCTATCTTTTTATCTTTTGCATTCAAGCCACCTTGAAAGTGCGGTTTGGGTATCAGGTCGTTTCGACCTCATGATGACAACATTCCTGCTTCTTGCACTGTTAATCGATATAAAAATTCAAACACCCATTTATCGCATGTTATTGGTTAGCCTGTTGTTTTTTCTGGCAGCACTGTGTAAAGAGATGGCGGCTTTTTTTATCCCGGTATTTATAATCTGGCATTTTCTGCAGGAAAATATCAACAACCATGTACCACTTAGACAATATATAAAGAGCAATAGCTTCTCAATAAACATCAGAATTTATGCCTGTCTGTTTATCACAGGTCTTATCTATCTTGCCGTACGTTATGTTGCACTAGGTTATCTTGTGATTGAGGAGTTTAATAGCGAACTTCATTATGGAGATGCTTTTCAAAGAGCAGCAACCATACTGAAAGCCCTGTTCCTCTACTGCAAAGTATTGCTACTGCCCTTCCTTGACTCATCAATACAATACCCGCAAACCTATCCGGTAGCATTTAATGATACTTCTGCTCTGGCAGGCGCACTGATTCTTGCTGCGCTTTTCTTTGTTGCCATATTTGTTCGAAATCATTTGAGCACTCTTCTTCTAATTCCCTTAATGATATTTATCGTTGCCATTTTTCCGGTGTTACATGTTTTACCCCTGAAAATTGGCGACAATATTATTCACGAACGATTTCTGGCATTCCCGCTTGCCGTATTTTCTCTGGCTTCCCTACCCGCCATATCAGCCGCCCGGAACAAACTAACGGTTAACTTTAAAAAGCTGGCAATCCTGTTTTTTACTCTTTGGTGCTTCGTGTCTATAGCCAATATTCACTCTCTTATACCTCTTTGGAACAACAGCTTGATTCTTTGGTCATGGACTTATAACAAACACAAAAACGATGCATCAGCACTGGCTTATGGGCAAACCCTCTATCACTACGGAAATTTTCAGGAGGCATATAATCTTGCAGAAGAGATTAAAGCAAAGACTGGTAATGTCTATTTATTACAGGCCAACTGTTTACTTGCAGACAAACAATATAATCATGCTGGCTCACTATACAAAAAAGCCATTGAAGCAGGGCTTGCAGACAAACCCTTAGCTCTCACACTGGCCAACTATGCCTATGTCATGATGCAAGTCAATAACACGGCTGATGTCACCCAACTATTAAACCAAAGCCTGGTGATAGATTCTCAAAGACCGGTTACTTATTACTACTATGCGTATTACTATTACCTACAAAAAGATTTCAGTCACACTAGAGAGTCACTACAAAAAGCCATTCACTTCTCATCGGGCACCACTAAAATAAACGCGTTATATAGAAGTTTTCTGGAAAATATAAACCTGGCTGAATTGGAATATGAAGCAACGGGGATACTGCCTGCTGCTTCAGAAACTTTACCTTATTAAAACACTATCTATTATGACTATAAATAACGATTCTGCTCCAATAAAGATTTTCTATATCTTGTGGCTAGCTATTTTTATTCTGGCTTTCTTTATCTATGGTCCGGCCCTTTTTCACAACTATGCATGGGATGACTCAGCAATTGTTTTTCAACGCTCAACCTATTTAAGAGACGACTGGCTGCATTACGCCCTTACAGAACCCTTCTATGT
>CBDUPD010000102.1:0-7268 GCA_965368985.1 uncultured Spongiibacteraceae bacterium
ACAGATTATGTTGATAAGCGTGTTGTTATTCTTAATGCGCAAAAACCATTCTGGTTGGCTTTTGCTGCTCATCAGTTGGAGAAAGCCGGGCAAGATTTGCCGGCCAGTTTGCGTGTGTTATCAAGCGCATTTTATCCGATTGAAATTACCCGGGTGTCAGACTATGAATTATTAATGATAGCCAAGCCTGGCTTTCAATATGATACCCAACCTCTGACGGATATGAGTAACAAGCCAATCGGGCACTATATCTATCTAACGCAGGAGCTTATGGGGTTGATACGTGCCTCAAGGGATGAGTGGCAGGTAGGTGAGGAATATGTCATGCCTGAAATGACTATAAGGGTGAACGAGCTGTATAAAGGTAAGCCCAGTAGCTTGAGTATAAATTTAAAGAATAATGATATAAGTGAATACCGTTGGGTTTTTTGGGATACCGAAGAGAAAAAATATCAGGCAATAGACTTGCCGGCTGTGGGTGAAAAAATTCGACTTGAAGGCCTGTTCAATAACGGCGCCTTGTAAAAATTCCCTGAACGTATTGCAATCTTCTTTGCTGCTCAATACGTTATAATTAAAGTAAGAAACGTAGAATTTATAGTACAAAAAGTGCGTGTATTCATGACATTTGAGCTAGACTTAAATGGTTGTGAGAGACGACACCATGAGTCCATAAAATTTTTAGGAGAATTCCATGCCAGAATATAAGGCTCCAATACGTGATATCCGCTTTGTTTTAGAAGAGTTACTGGATTGCGATAATCACTACCCCACATTGGTTGGTCGTGCCGAATTCGATAAAGATTTGCGTGATGCAGTTATTAATGAAGCCAGCAAGTTGGCAGAAGAAGAGCTTTCACCTATTAATCAATCAGCCGATGCAGAGGGTTGTCATTTTGCAGACGGTAATGTCACGACGCCAACGGGTTTTATAGAGGCTTTTAAGGCATATGGCCAGGGTGGTTGGGCAGGGCTCTCTGCAGATGAGAGTCTGGGTGGTCAAAACCTCCCTGCATCTGTTGGTCTTATCGTGAATGAATTACTGGGTTCAGCCAACTGGGCGTGGAATATGTACACAGGGCTTACTTTTGGTGCTGTGAAATGTATCAGTGAGCATGGCTCGGATGAGCAACGTAATATCTATGTGAAAAAAATGGTTGAAGGCAAGTGGACAGGTACTATGTGTATTACTGAATCACATTGTGGTTCAGATGTAGGCCTGGCACGCACCAGGGCTGAGCCACAGGCAGATGGTTCGTATGCAATCAGTGGCACCAAAATCTTTATTACCGGTGGCGATCACGATATGGCTAACAATATTGTGCATCTAACACTGGCTCGTGTGACCGGTGCGCCAGAAGGAACCAAGGGTATTTCACTGTTTGTTGTGCCCAAGTATCTGCCCGATGCCGAGGGTAATCCCGGTGAACGAAATACAGTAACTACAGGCTCGATTGAACATAAAATGGGTATCAAGGGTTCTTCTACCTGTGTTATGAATTTTGATAATGCCAAGGGCTTTTTGGTAGGTGAAGAGAACTCTGGTCTTGCGCAGATGTTTACCATGATGAATGAGGCGCGTCTGGGTACTGCTTTACAAGGTCTTTGTGGTGCTGAACTCTCATTTCAGGGTGCGCTAGCCTATGCAAAAGAGCGTCTGGCGATGCGTTCATTAACAGGCGCTAAAAATCCTGACGGCCCGGCCGATCCTATTATTGTGCACCCTGATGTGCGCCGTATGTTGTTAACTCAAAAAGCATTGACTGAGGGCTTTCGTGCATTCCTTTATGAGCTCTCTTTTAATGGCGATAATATATTTAATGGCGCTACAGACGAAATTAAAAAAGCGGCTGAAGATCGCATGGCTTTACTAACGCCTATTGCCAAGGCTTTTTGTACCGAGATGGGTTATGAGGCAACCAATTTGGGTGTGCAGGTTTTTGGTGGCCATGGTTATATCAGTGAGCATGGTATGGAACAAATTGTACGTGATACCCGTATATCAATGGTTTATGAGGGTACAACCGGTATTCAGGCACTTGATCTGATTGGTCGCAAGGTGCTGGGCACGGGTGGGGAGCTATTGCGTAACTATACCAGGGAAATTCACAAGTTCTGCCAGTCTGTAGAGGGCGATGAGGCCTTGGCTCCGATGATTGAGAAATTGTCTGCACTCAATACCCAGTGGGGCGAGTTGACAATGGAAATTGGCGGTAAGGCAGAAAACCTGGATGAGATCGGTGCGGCCTCGGTTGATTATCTGATGTATGGTGGTTTTGTTGCCATGGCTTATACCTGGGCGAGAATTGCCAAGGTTGCCAATCAGAAACTGGCTGCAGGTACTGACGAAGAAGCTTTCTATAAGTCAAAGCTGATCACGGCTGATTTCTATTATAAGCGTTTATTGCCACGAGCTGGTGCTCATGCAGAAGCCGCAAGAGCAGGAGCTGCTTCGTTGATGGATATGCCCGCAGACGATTTTGCTTTCTGATATCCTTCTAAATTTCTGTTATCAAAACCGATCTATTTAGATTGTTTGTGATCGGTTTTGATAGAACGGGCGGCTTTTCTGAAGTCAGCCCTTCACCCCTCCCCTGCTTTTTGCTACGCTTAATCCATATAAACATTTTTGCTCTGTGAATATAGAGGTTCTACTCATGCCGTCCTATAAAGCCCCGCTTACCGATATGCGTTATGTTCTTCACGATGTTTTCAAGGCCGAAGAACAATGGCAGAACTTGCCAAAATTCGAGCATTGCACTCGAGAGTTAGCTGATACTGTATTGGATGAAGGTGCAAAAATTAATGAACAGTTAATTGCGCCGTTGAATCGTTCTGGTGATGAAGAGGGTGTGCGGTTGGAGGATGGCCAGGTGTTTACACCTGCAGGATTCCCCGAAGCCTATAAAACCTATACCGAAAGTGGTTGGGTTGGCCTGGGTGGTAATGCTGATTATGATGGTCAGGGTATGCCAAAAATGCTCACCACCTTGTTTGAAGAGATGCTGACTTCTTCGGGTTGTGCTTTCTCTTTATATTCTGTTTTAACCTCTGGTGCTGCGCTGGCTATCGATGCACATGGTTCTGAAGAACTGAAATCAACGTATCTGCCGAAAATGTACAGTGGTGAATGGGCAGGAGTAATGGCTTTAACAGAGTCACATGCAGGCACTGATCTGGGAATGATTCGTACCAGGGCTGAAGATAATGGTGATGGCAGCTATAAAATAACAGGTACTAAAATATTTATTACGGGTGGCGACCAGAATCTAACAGAAAATATTATTCATCTTGTTTTGGCGAAGCTGCCTGATGCGCCGCCAGGGCCAAAAGGTATCTCGTTGTTTCTTGTGCCTAAAATCAGCTTGAATGCTGACGGCACTCTGAGTGATCGCAATCAGGTGAGTTGTGGTTCCCTGGAAGAGAAAATGGGTATACATGCCTCTTCAACCTGTGTGATGAATTATGATGGTGCGCAAGGCTATTTGGTTGGTGAAATTAATAAAGGCCTGAATGGCATGTTTACCATGATGAACTATGAGCGTTTATCTGTAGGTATTCAGGGCCTGGGTCTGGCGCAGGTTTCGTACCAGGGCGCTGTGGAATATGCAAAAGAGCGTTTGCAAAGTCGTGCGCCTGATTCAAAACGCGAGGGAGCGGCAGACCCTATTATAGGTCATGGTGATGTGCGCCGTATGCTTATGACGCAAAAATCATTGGTTGAGGCGGGTCGTGCTTTTGCTGTTTATACTGGCTTGTTACTTGATCGTGCCAAAAGTGCACAAGGGCAGCAGGCTGAAGATTCTGCCAAACTGGTTGCCCTGCTTACACCAGTCGCCAAGGCATTTTTAACCGATAAAGGTTTTGATGTTTGTGTGTTGGGTCAGCAAGTATTTGGTGGCCATGGATATATTCGTGAGCATGGTATGGAGCAGCTGGTGCGTGATGTACGTATTGCCCAGATCTATGAAGGTACAAACGGTATTCAGGCAATGGATCTGTTGGGTCGTAAAATTGCTGCTAATCAGGGTGACTTTTTGAAAGTTTATCTTGCAGAAATCGAGGCTTATATTGCCACTATCGAAGGTAAAACCTCACTGATGCCTTTTGTTGAAGGTTTGAAATTTGCCAGTAATACCATACAGCAGGTTACCCGGGGAATTTTTGCCAATCTGCAAGATGACCCTCATATGGTTGGAACCTCCGCCAACGATTATCTGCATTTATTGGGCTATGTAAGTTATGCCTATATGTGGGCGAGAATGGCTGAGCAATCTATTGATAAAACCGGTGATGACTTCCATGATGCGAAGATTAAAACAGGTCTGTTTTTTGTGCAGCGCCTGTTGCCTCAAATCTCCAGTCTGGCAATGGCAATTATGCAAGGTGCCAAGCCGACTATGGCTTTAAGTGTTGATCAATTTTGATCAATTGTGGAGATTAATGAGATAGGCATAACATTTTGGTAAAACTTACTTTAAGCTAGTACTAGCAAAGGCGATTTAATGAGCTACATTTACAATACTGTCAGGCAGTTTTTGAATATTAAATGATAAAGAGCATGTTGAAGTTATTGGATGTACATGCAATAGGACGTGGTTTATTTGAAATGTATAGCAAGAAGCTATTAGCGTTGCTGTGTTTAGGGGTTCTCAGCTTTTCGGTTAATTCGAAAGAAGTTGATCTTTATTCCCTGTCATTGGAAGAACTCGTTAATATATCCATTGTTTCTGCAACTTCCAAACAGGAAGAAACCGCAATAAAAGCTCCCGGTATTGTCAGCTACATTACCCATGAAGAAATACATAATACCGGTGCTAACAACTTACTTGATCTGCTTAGACGATTACCGAATATAGATGCACCATCTTTATACCTGTTTCGTAATAACATGGTATCTATTCGTGGTCAGCACTCTGATACAACCGATACCCGTGTACTTATTCTTCTTAATGGTCGTCCAATGCGTGAAACCTATAATGGCGGGGTAAATTCTCCGATTTATGATGGTTTTCCACTGTCGAGCATTGAATTGATTGAGGTCATTAGAGGGCCGGGATCGATCCTTCATGGTTCGGGTGCATTTTCCGGGGTGATAAATATTATTACCAGGCAGGCAGAAGACCCGCTGAATGTTCAAGCAGTTATTTCTTATGGTTCTTTTAATACCCGGATATTAGATGCCAATACAACATCAAAACTGGGTGACTTCTCTATCACTGCAGGTATTAAACTGTTTGATATGGATGGTTGGGATTACGAGGCAACGGATGCAGCAGCGATAGAAGATTCCATGGATTATGGGCAGGAGTTATGGGCGGGTACTTTCAAGCTGGGTTACAAAGATCTATCGTTAGAATATTTTGAGAGTAATAATCAAACAGATATTCTTGGAACAGATCCGGTTTGGTCTGCAGATGAGGCTGACTTGCTGCGACGGTTCGCCAATATTCAATATAAGCATCATTATAATAAGAGCTGGTATAGTGAGTTTAATCTTACCTATAATCAGCTGGAAACCAAAACCAGTGGCCCCATTAATGAAAATGGCAGTGAAGATGGTCTGTTCGAGTTTACCACTTTTGGTAAGTTAACATCCTATCTTGATGTGATATTGGGTGGCTCAAGAGAGAGGCAGAGCTGGTTTCGGGATAATATGCCCGAAGATGACGGGACGCATTATATTAATCGTTATTATCCGAGGTGGCATATAAGCCTATTGATAGATTGCGTTTCTCTTTAGGTGGGCAATATAACCAATCGACAGGTACCGCTTCAGATACATCTCCGCGAGCAGCATTTACTTATCAGTTTTTTGATAATTGGGGTGTGAAACTGCTTTATGGAGAGGCATTCAGAGCAGCTGTTGCAATAGAGCGAGAAGCAGATATACCCGGATTGTTCTCAGGTAAAAAAGATTTGAAACCTGAAACAATCAAAACACTGGATAACCAGTTGTTCTATTATTCAGATATCTTGTACGCAGCAATCAATTTTTATTACAGTGAAGAAGAAAATACGATTGTGTTAGATTTCTCCCAGTTGCCGGGGGGAGAGATTACCTATAAGAATGCAGGTGAAACTGAATATATGGGGGTTGAGCTTGAATTTAAATGGCAGATTAATACCAGTTTGAGCACCGAAGGTTCGTATAGTTACCAGCAAAATGAAAATGAGATGCGTGATAAAAATGTCAAGCTAACGCCTCAGCATATGGCCAAACTGGGATTCAATTATCATACAAATAATGGGATTTCCCTGGGTTTGTTTAATAGTTATTTTGGTGCTTATGAAGAGCGTAAATCGGTTAGTGTTGTCAATCAGGAAAATGATGCCTACTATCATTTGAGTGCCAATCTCGCTTTTAACCTTAATAGATTGTTTGGCTATAGTTCAAGTAATGAGTCAACAATCTCCCTCTTCGGTGATAATTTACTCGAGTCGGATGCCCAATATGCGCCTGATGTCGCCCGATCGGATATCAATACCTTGCCAATTCGCCCCGGACGTTCAGTCTATTTACGGTATGAGATGAAGCTTTAAAGTTTATTTTTCTCTCTGGTAATAAGGGTTATTTATTCTATAATCACTCGATCACCCTGAAACAGGTGATTGAGTGAAATTTAATATAGAATTTATTGTAAGTATTTAATATATAAAGATAAATAATTTAGGGAGTGGTTAATGAAGAAGTTTAAGGGTAAGTCAGTTTTCAAGACACTTTTTGCCGTTGTGCTATCAGCAACCTTGATAACGGGTTGTGGTAGTGACAGTAGCAGTAGTGCAAAGGTAGTAAAAGGGACTGCAGCAACTGGTGCAGCAATAGCAGGCACAGTAACTTTGGTTGATGCAGATGGTACTGAGGTAGGTCCTTTTGATATTGAAGATGTTACGGGTGCCTATCGCATAAAAGTGGGTGGTTTAACCAAGCCATTTATGCTTAAAGCCTATCGTACGTCAGATGGTGCAGAGTTCTTTTCAGTCTCGGCTGGTACTGGCGTTGCTAATATTACGCCTTTAACATCAGTCGGTATTGGTCTGGCTGCAGGCTCTGATCCTTCAGTGGTTTATAGTGGTTGGGGAGCTGATTCAACAGTTATTGATGCTGCATCATTGGCTGCTGCTGCGAATGTAATATACGCTAATCTGGCGACTCAAATGGCTGCTAATGGCGTTAAGCAAAAAGACTTTAATATCTTTACAGAAGCTTTTGATGCTGATAGTACTGGTATTGATGCCGTTTTGGATGCAATCACCGTTGTTAAAGA
>CBDUPD010000103.1:0-7246 GCA_965368985.1 uncultured Spongiibacteraceae bacterium
GTAAATTTGACGCATAGACTTCACCATGATGCTGCTCAGCTACAAGCTTGACTATACGCAAGCCCAGACCTGCACCCTGCTTATTGGAGCCCATTTTCTCAAACTGATTAAAAATTTTATCTGCCTGACCTTCAGGCAATCCGGGCCCCTGGTCTTCAACAACACACTGAATCCCCTTGGGCGTCTCTTCTATTGACACTGTGATAATGTCACCAGCTTCACTGAATTTAAGTGCGTTATCTAGCAGATTTTGAAAGGCCCTGCCGAGTAGATCAGCATCACCAATAACCAAATATTCTTCTTTAGAAGCCATTAAATGTATACTAACACTTTGCTTTTGCGCCATTAATATCAAATTATCTTTTGCCTGCACTGCAACATCCACCAGATTAACCGGCATCATCGTTGTTTCATCTACAAATTCAGCTCTGGATAAATCAAGAAAACTATTTGCATATTTCAGATTACGCCGCGCATACCGCAATACCTTTTTCGCATATTCATTTTCAGGTTCTTTCGATAGCTGATTCTCGGTTAAAGTAATAATTGATGATACTGGCGACCGAAGATCATGAGAAATATAGTGCATCATCTCTTCACGCTTCTTTTGTTCATTTTTGATATGCGTAATATCCGTTAAACTTACCAACGTTAGATGACCACCATAATAACGGGAATTAATTAAACCTCCTTGCAATAAAAAGTATTTGCTTTCTTCTCTTCTATTATCAATAAGTTCAAAACTTTTATTTTTTTCTTCAAGCATAAAATTTTGATAAGCATCAAGCCAAAATCCCTTATCCTGATCAAGAACATCAAACATCTCACTAATGTTTTCAATATCACCAACCCATTCAATAAATACCTTGTTAGCAAATACAATATGCCCACACACATCAGCTATAACAACCCCGTCTTTTAACAACGATATACTTTGAGTAACAAGCTCCTGAAACTCATCTACAACTTCTTTTAGATGGTCAATAGTATGAATATACTTCTCGATAGGATCGCGACGGGTAAACAGCGATTCTTCTTTTGCAATCTGATATTTCTCTGTCAATATTTTCTCAAGTTCTGCCTTTATTGATGCCACTTCAGGTGTATCAATAAAATCGACAGCTAGATAGGCCCTACTGTCATCGTTATCGACTTCGAAAACAACTTCACTGGCTGAAAAGGGCACATACTCTTTGGTAACAGCCTCCCATCCACGGATAAATCCGGCCTGCTCCAGAAAGTTAAACGACTTATGTAACTTCTCTTCACCTGATTTTTTCTCTGCCAGCTCTTGCCCTTTTTTCAAAGAGGTGATTTCACGACGAAAAAAACGAACAACCTTTTCAAAACGTAACCATGTCCAGAGGGGATAACACAAGAGTGATGCAAATACCAACGTTGCCAAATGCATCCATACATTAAAAAAATGAGCCAGGGCAAACTCCAGCAATACAAAATACAGCGCTGAAAAAACGGACATTAACAACAAAAAATAGTTAGATAAATAAGATGACAAAACAAGCAGAACAAATGCCAATACAACGACTACCAACAGCGTAACATTTTCTGGCACTAGCGAATAAAATTCATCATATTTTAATGAGTAAAAAATATTGGCATTAACCTCAACACCTGGCATCTGCCTGGCAGCCTCTGACACAGGCGTTGACATTCGATCGCCCAATCCTGTTGCGGTAGCCCCAATAAAGACAACCTTGTTTTTAAAAAACTCAGGGGATATCACGCCATCTAACACATCAAAATAAGATACCGTAGAGAAAGCGCCTACATTAAAGAAATGAATATAGTTTTGATAATCCTTAACAATAGAGAACAGGCTTTGGGTTTCTGTAGCTCTTCTTCCCGGAATAGTTACTTTTTTCTGAGTCGCTACTTTTAGTGCCGCAATAGAGATGTGATTCCAGAAGGCTTTCCCTATACCCTGTTTTAATAGTACCGATCTCACAATACCATCATCATCGTATTCTACATGCACATGCCCAAGATCTCTTGCCGCTGCTACTAACTCAGGAATGGGTAATTCCTCATATACCTGACCACTGTAAGCTGCCTGCCCCAAAAAAACAGGCAACACCACCCTTCCATGCTTTACCACCGCATCAACAAAAACCTGATCTGCATTATCGGCAGCCGCAGGCTCGGAAAACAACACATCAAAAATAACAACATCTGCATCGCTTAATTTTTCAAGCAAGCTGGCATGTTTAGAACGATCCCAAGGCCAGCGGCCCAGACGCGCCAAACTGGAATCATCAATAGCAATAATCACGATATCCGCATCAGGCGTATCGTTATTAATGGAAGATTGGTAGAAGTCGAACAAGGCCCTGTCGACAGACTTAAATACCTGGGCGTATGAACATAAAAAACAGATACTGAGATAGAATACCAGGTAATAAAAAACCTGAAGTGAGCGATTATGTTTTTTATCTGGCATAGCGCAATTTCAGCAAAGGAAAAAGCGTCTACGCTTCCAGTTTTTCAAATCGATAGCCATGATTGTAAATTGTTTTGATGTGGTATCCCATCAAAGGATTAATATTAAACAAACGACGAACCTTACTGACATGAACATCAACGGTACGAGTATTCACTTGTGCATTAGTATCCCACACATCTTCCAGCAGCTGGTCTCTTGAAATAATCGTGTTTTGATTTTCAAAGAGCACCTTGGCCACCATATATTCCTTATGCGTTAAATCGACCGACTGCCCATCAATTTCTGCCCGCTCTTTATCAAGGTAAAGTTTGATATTCCCGACTTCAATCACAGAGTTATTTTCATTGGGCTTTTTATTCCTTCGAGCTAGTGCCAACAAGCGAGCTTTTAACTCAAACTCCTTTAGTGGTTTAATCATATAGTCATCAGCACCTGCATTGAGCGCTGCAACAATAGAAGACTCTTCATCTTTTTGAGTCGCAAACAACACAGGTACACTCGCACCATATTTCTCACGATATTCTTTCAACATTTCAAGTCCGGATAGACCCGGCAGTTCCCAATCAAAAATCAACAAATCATATTGGTTGATAGCTTCAGAGCTCAAAAAGTCTTCACTGTTCAAAAAATGAGTGACTTCATAATCATCCTCCAGCCACAAACAAATGATATCGGCCTGATGCCGGTCATCCTCAATATATCCAATCTTTGTTTTGCTCATCTGAACTTTCCTTAAAAGCACCGAGACATTATTGCCTCTCCAGAGTTTTCCAGCCTGGCCATATATAAAGCAGGCTTTTTTTATTATATCTTCCAATATATTAGCAGTAACTTGCTATCTACCAAGCTAAAATTCATATGATTTCACTGAAATTACCATAATTGCTCACAAAACAACCAAAACCGATACTTGCAGACTATTGAATAAACTTTTGCAATTCACAATACATAAGTATAAAATTCGCGCCCCGATATGCCAAATCCCTGTAAACAGTGAGATCTGGCTTAAATACTCGATTAAAAACTGTAAAAAGGTAATTGAATGCCTGTAGTAAAACTTAAAGAAAGCGAGCCGTTTGACATCGCACTTCGTCGTTTCAAACGTTCATGTGAAAAAGCCGGAATTCTGGCTGAAGTACGTCGTCGTGAATTTTACGAAAAGCCTACTTCAGTTCGTAAGCGTAAAGCTGCTGCTGCCGTTAAACGCCACCTGAAAAAAGTTTCTCGCGAATCACGTCGCCTAAAACGCCTTTACTAATCAGGTTTTCCTGATTAACTCCTTTTCGGAGATCGCCGCATGAGCAACCTAAAAGCACAAATTCAAGCTGCAATGAAGGATGCCATGCGCGCAAAAGACAAGCCCCGCTTGTCGACCATTCGCCTGATAAATTCAGAAATCAAACGTATTGAAGTTGATGAGCGCATCGATGTTGATGATGACCGCCTGCTTACTATACTTGATAAAATGCTGAAACAGCGTCGCGACTCCATCACCCAGTACGAAGCTGCCAACCGTCCAGAGCTTGCTGAAAAAGAAGCCGCTGAAGTAACGGTGATTCAGGGATTTTTACCTGAGCAACTGACCGAAGACGAAATCAACACCCTTATTGATGCTGCGATCGCCGAAACTGGCGCTGCCTCAATGCAAGATATGGGCAAGGTTATGGGTATTGTAAAGCCCCAGGTTCAAGGCCGCGCAGACGTTGCAGAAGTAAGCAAAGCCGTTAAAGCTCGCATCGCTTAATTTTCAATCAGGCTTTACTCTTCATTTACCAACTGCTTTCTATTCTCTTTCT
This sequence comes from uncultured Spongiibacteraceae bacterium, assembly GCA_965368985.1. Taxonomy (GTDB): domain Bacteria; phylum Pseudomonadota; class Gammaproteobacteria; order Pseudomonadales; family DT-91; genus CAZTZY01. Next base: position 4,258 of record CBDUPD010000103.1, read on the forward strand.
GTTCACACCGAGTATACTTTCGCCATGGCTGGCAAAATCCCACAATCTTTTATCGATGACCTTCTGGAACGAACAGATATTGTTGAACTGGTTGATTCACGCGTAAAACTGAAAAAAACCGGGCGTAACTACACCGCCTGCTGCCCATTTCATGATGAAAAAACACCTTCATTTTCTGTCAACCCTGATAAACAGTTTTATTACTGCTTCGGTTGCGGGGCAGGTGGTAATGCAGTCAGCTTTCTTATGGATTATGATCGTTCTGACTTTATTGAAACCATAGATCATTTGGCAAAACTGAATGGACTCGAAGTTCCTCGTGAACACAACCCGCAAGCAGAACAGCTCCAAAAAGCCAAACGCTCAATATACGACCTGCTGGAACAATCAAACCAGTATTATCAGCAACAGCTTCGACAACACCCACAAAAGAATAAAGCTGTCGATTATCTCAAACAACGCGGCTTAAGCGGGGCGGTAGCCAAGCATTTTGGTATTGGTTTTGCCCCACCGGGCTGGGACAACCTGCTTAAACAGCTAGGGGAAACCAAAGAACAAACCCAACTACTCATTGATGGCGGCATGCTTATTGAAAAAGAAGAGAATGCCGGGTGCTATGATCGTTTCCGAGACCGGCTAATCTTTCCCATACGTGATAACCGGGGGCGCACTATCGGCTTTGGTGGCCGCGTTCTGACCGATGAAAAACCCAAATATCTCAATTCACCTGAAACAGCTGTATTTCATAAGCAGCTGGAACTCTACGGTCTCTATGAAGCTCGACAAGCCAATCGTCACCTTGAACGCCTGTTAATGGTTGAAGGGTATATGGACGTAGTCGCACTGGCACAGTTTGATATTACCTATGCCGTAGCAACACTGGGCACATCTGCCGGCACTGCACACATGGAAAAGGTTTTCCGCCACTGCAGCGAAGTGGTTTTTTGTTTTGATGGCGATGAAGCTGGCCGCAAGGCTGCAGATCGTGCCCTTGAAGCCGTTATTCCACTGATGCAAGCCGGCAGACAGGCAAAATTTCTGTTCCTCCCCGATGGCGAAGATCCGGATACACTGGTGCGAAAAATCGGCAAGGACAAATTCACCTGGCGCATCGAACAGGCGCAATCATTATCCGAGTACCTGTTCAGTTGCCACAGCAAAAATCTGGATCTGGATCGGGCAGACGACAGAGCCAAGCTGATCAATAACATCATGCCTTCCATCAAGGCCCTCCCAAAAGGCTCATTTCAAGAATTGATGTTACGTAGCCTCAGCGAAAAGTCAGGACTACCTGTTGCCGATATAAAATCTCTTGAATTTGATGAACCTGAAGTATGCCCAGCTGAAACTGAGATAGAAACTCCATCACCTGTTCAAAGAAAGAAACTCCCCCGACAAAACCAGCAGGTAAAACGCACACCTGCCCTAACCGCAACAGCCTTGTTAATTTTAACGCCGCAGCTGGCAGAGCTTGACCATAAGATCGATGACCTTGATCACAGCGATCCTGAAATCAACCTCTTGATTGAGCTTCTCACCTTTATCGAAAAAACACCCGATGTTACTACCGCAAAAATTATCGGTTACTGGCAATCTCACAATAAAACGACAATCAACCAACTTCTTTCAATCGAATTAATCACCGAAAGCCACGAACAGCAAAAACGCGAGTATCTTGAAGCTCTCGACAAGCTTCACCAGAATAAACACAGCGATAAACATACCGATGTAATCGAACAACTCAAACAAAAGCCCAATTTGCGCTTTGAAGATATGAACCCCGAAGAAAGAGACGCCTATCTCGCTATTTTTAGTAAAAAGTAGCGATATAATTCATGGAAGTGGCTTGAATTCTGTTTTATTTATTAAAATTCAGAAAAAACACCCCGATTTCGTAAAACATGACTATGCTTAAGCTGTCTAATTATGGAACCAACCGACGACCTTATGTTATAATGTCGGGCTAACTTTTCACCGATAATCATCAGTAGAATTTTACATGTCTGAACAAGTGCAACAACAATCACGCATTAAAGATCTGATCGCGCGCGGCAAAGAGCAAGGCTACCTTACCTATGCTGACGTAAACGACCATTTACCCGAAGATATTTCCGAACCAGATCAGGTTGAAGATATCATACAGATGATCAACGACATGGGTATTCAGGTTCTGGAAATTGCCCCTGATGCCGATCAGGTATTGATGGAAGAAGGCGACTCAAGCACTGATGAAATTGCTGCCGCTGAAGCCGCTGCCGCTCTTGCTGCCGTAGAAGCCGACCTGGGCCGCACAACTGACCCGGTACGCATGTATATGCGTGAAATGGGTACGGTTGAGCTGCTAACCCGTGAAGGTGAAATCGCCATTGCCAAGCGTATCGAAGAAGGCATACGTGACATGTTACACGCGCTGGCTTTCTTTCCAGGTACCGTTAAGGCAATTCTTGATCTATACGATACAGCCTCAAGCGAAGAAGGTAAGCTCGAAGATCTTCTTATTGGCTATCTTGATCCAACCGATATTGTACAAGAAGCCAAGCCCCAGGGTTTTAGCGAACAAGCAACCACTGAAGAAGATGATGACGACGAAGAAGAAGGTCCTACAGGTCCTGATCCCGTAGAAGCAGAAAAACGTTTTTCAGCGCTTCGCAAGCAACTTGAAAAATCTGAAAAAATTATCGCCAAACATGGCCGTTATCACAAAAAATCCCAGGAAGAACTGGCAATATTGGGTGAAGCATTTAAATTCTTCAAGCTGACGCCTAAAACTATTGACCCGATAATGGCAACAGCTCGTACCGCACTGGCTCAATGCCGCACCCATGAAAAACAAATTCTGGTACTGGCCACCAAAAATGCCAAACTGCCACGTAAAGCATTTATTGATAGTTATGTTGGCAATGAAGGGAACCCTGAGTGGCTACCAAAACTGATTAAATCAAATACCAAGTACGCTGAAGCTCTTGAAGCTCAAAGCGAAGATATAATG
>CBDUPD010000104.1:0-7211 GCA_965368985.1 uncultured Spongiibacteraceae bacterium
TCCTTCGGGATACCACTGTATAGCCCAGTCAACAGCCTCGGTTGAACCTGAAAATGCCCCAATAAAAGGAGCCCTTGGTAAGGTTTCATAGCCCTCTGTTGTTGAGAGAAGATAATCCTGAAGGCCATCTTCATAAAACCACTCTTCTTTTTCTTTGGTGGCCTCATCAAGAAAGGTAACTTTCAGACCCGGGCACAATACGGCCTTTGCTCTTAACACATGCTTTAAACGAATAACTGAAAACTTGGCGCTGTCAAAATAGCTGGGGTCAGGCCAAAATTTCACACAGGTACCGGTATTTCTTTTACCGCAAGTATCAATAACTTCAAGATCTGATGTTTTTTCTCCACCCTGAAACTGGATATGATGTACCTGGCCATCACGACGAATAATGACATCTAACTTTTTTGATAAGGCGTTAACAACAGATATACCAACACCATGCAAACCACCGGAAAACTGATAGTTTTTATTGGAAAATTTACCACCTGCATGAAGGGTTGATAAAATAACCTCAACACCCGGCTTGCCCTGCTCAGGATGAATATCCACCGGCATACCACGACCATCATCTGTCACACTGACAGAACCATCGGCATGCAAAATAACATCCATCTGTTTTGCGTGACCCGCTAATGCCTCATCAACACTATTATCAATGACCTCTTGAGCCAAGTGATTGGGTCTTTGCGTATCGGTATACATACCAGGACGTTTACGAACCGGGTCTAGCCCCATTAATACTTCAATGGAATCAGCGTTATAATCTGTCAATGTCTTGCTCCAATGTTAAGGGCTGGCTCTTACTGCAGCCCCAGCCAGGAAAATATTTCCGGCAAATATCTTTCAAAGCCCTGAAAGCGATGATCACCACCATATTCTATCAGACATCGCGATTGATAAAAGCGTTGACTTGCTTCAAGTGCATTTAGCACCTCATCACCTGTTTGCAATAGAACAAGAAAGTTTTCAGGCTTACTTATAGTAGGAATGTACGCAGATTGTAATGTCTGCATATGGTCTTCTGTCAATGTATATTGCGCCCCTGAATAAGGGTTTTGATTCTCACCAAGATAATGATGCATTAATTCATGTGGGCGCACGGCAGGATTAACCAAAACTGCCTGTATTTTAAACTTCTCTGCCAGATAGGTTGCATAATAACCACCCAGCGAGCTGCCAATTAATGCCACCTTTCTGTCTTGAAGGCCTTCAAGCATATACTCCAGCAACGGAATAGCCTGATCGGGCGTATCAGGTATATCGGGGCACAAGAGCTCAATATCCAGTTGCTGTTGCTTGATATAGCCAGCAACTTCCTGAGCCTTTAAAGCATTGGGTGAGCTATTAAAACCATGGATATAAATAAGAACCGGAGGACGATCTGCCATAAGGTCAGGGTTTAATACCCTGATGAACCTTGATTAATATTCAATTCACGATGAGGTATACGGCTAACACCTGTTTTGTATGTTCCATCATCATATAACTCAATCCAGCGATAACCCGGCATCTCGTCACCCACAGCAAATTCATCACTTTTGGGCTTGAACTGAATACAGGTTGAAGGTGTCGAATACAACTCTATATGCTCATATTGCTGACGGCTATCCTGATGGATATGCCCACAGATAATCAGTTTAACCTGTGGATACCGGGCAAACGTTTCAAGCACCTCAGTCGCATTGTGTATTACCTGCGTATCAAGCCACTTACAATCAATCGGGTGTATATGATGATGCATAAACACAAGGTGGTGTTTATCTGCATGCGTCTCAAACACCTCAACCGCACGCGCCAACTCATCTGCCGCTATCAAACCGGGCACTTCTTCAGGAATAGATGAATCAAGCAAGGTAACCTGCCAGTTGTCAAAACTTAAACTCGGAAGAAACAGGCGGTTTTCGCTAACCACTTTCTTCATCAGGTTATTATCATCATGGTTACCTGGCAACCAGGCCTGCTGAATATCATCAGGCAACTTTTCAATCAGACGCTGATAGGCTTTTTCACCGGCTTCATTGCTTAAATCACCCGAACATACCAAAAGGTCTGCATGATCGTGCTCACCCAACATGTGAGCAAGCACATATTGCAGGCTTAGATCGGTATCCAGACCCAGCAATTTGTCACCTTCTTCTTCTCCAAGGTGACAATCTGTAATTTGCAGCAATTTTACAGGCAACAGTATCTCCGCTCATTCCTGATTGAACTTCACGTTATATTAGCACTGCAGGGACTTGTGTCAGAAAAATTTAAACGAAATAGAAAATTTTGTGACATAGATTACATTTAGACAATTTGATGTTCGACAATACTCAATCCGTTTTCTAGGCAATTTGCCAAACATTCTGATAAAAAACGGTGCTGTTGGTACTTTTCATCTTTCTGATACATTTTCTTATTGGGGTAACTGTATACAGGCTGAATGCGGCGCTGCTTTTGATATGCCACTACTTCTACCATATCAGCATCATGATAAACCCTGATGTCAAAGTGATTACTCGACAGCCAGCCATGCGTGCCCTCTTGCTCAATAGTCATCATAGTGGTGTATTTACAGCGCTCATTTACCCGAAAATGGATATTCGCATGCTTGTCATTTGGTAACTGGACGTTATATGTGACTTCATTGTCATCTTCAGGCAGCAGTTTCATCAAACGCAGGTAATTCGCCTCACACTCGGCCATGTAAGCACGTAAATCCACTGTATAACGACGATTCTGCATATTTATATCGATTTACCCAACTTATTTATCAAATGTATGTCTTAGCTTAACTAAAAACTATCTTATCGTGTAGAAAAGTTTGTTAATATGGTTCCAATAAAAATATATTTCAGGTGTTTTTTATTCATGCGCTCTTCTCTAGTTATATTTCTTGGTATTTTTGGCTTTGCACTCCAGCCAGTAGTTAATGCAGAAAATCTTGACGAAATTTATCAACTTGCCGTTGAAAATGACCCCGTCATGCGTTCTGCTGAGGCCAGCTTTCGCTCGCAAAAAGAAGTAAAAAAATTCGCCTTTGGCTCACTCTTGCCCCAAGTCGCGGGTGAAGTTTTTTATAATGACCAGGACAGTTCAGTCGAACTCCCGGCAAGTGACGAAGAAACATCCGGAGAGGATGTTGTAGAAGGCGTCGCAGCAAGTATCGACACTCAAAAGACCCAGGAGCTCGGCTGGCAAGTGGGCTTAAAACAAAAACTGTTTGACCTATCCAGCTGGTATACCTTTAAAAGCAGCCAGAGACTTACTGAAAGTGCCGAAGCTGAATTTATCAGTAACCAGCAATCTTTGGTTGCCAGAACCATAGAGGCTTATCTAAATATACTAAAAGCACAGGATAATCTTGCTTCAAGTGTCGCCGAAGAAACAGCCATCAAACAGCAGCTTGACCAGACCCAACAACGATTTGATGTTGGCCTTGTCGCTATTACTGACGTACATGAATCCCAGGCAGCCTATGATCTGGCAAAAGTGTCACGTCTGGTTAACCAGGGTGCACTGGAAGTGGCTTATGAAAGCCTAAGCTTATTAACTGGCCGACCCCATGCAAACATTCAAACATTATCTTCCGCATTACCTATTTCCTTACCCGAGCCCAGTGAACGGGATGAATGGGTAAACCTTGCACAACACGGCAATCTGGAACTTCAACAAGCTCGTCAGGCAGCTGAAGCAGCAAAATATGCCGCAAAAGCAACCAAAGCTGGCCACTACCCAACTTTATCAGCCTCGGTGCTTCATAGGGAAAGCGATAAAGATGGCGAGCAATATGGCAAGACAATAGATGGCACATCATTTGAAACTGACAGTTTTTCCCTCAACCTGGTCATTCCTATTTATACAGGGGGCTCTGTTAGCGCTGCCAGGCGTCAGGCTTATGCAGATTATGACCAGGCGAGAGAAACCCTGGCTGGCGCAGAAAGAGGCATTACTCAACAAGTTAGGGCTTACCACATCGCAGTTTTAACCCACATACAACAAGTAGCTGCCAGAAAGCAATCAATCACCTCTAACGAGAGTGCTTTAGAAGCGATTCAGGCTGGCTATAATGTTGGTACGCGAAATGTTGTCGACGTGTTAAATGCCCAACGTAATCTCTATGCTGCACAACGTGACTACGCCAATGCGCGCTATGATTATATTCTGAGCATGATTGATCTTAAAAAGGCTGCAGGCCTGTTAACCCCCGCCGATATAACAGCACTAAACCAATGGCTTACTACAGAACAAGTAACAAAACAATGACCTAAAGAATATCGGCAATATGGTTTAACAGTCGCTCCAGCGCGCCCTGGTTATCAACCTGCACTTGTTTTGCGGCCTTACCTACTGAACTCAAATCATTAGTACCCTGCAACCAATATTGCAAGGTTCTCTCAAGATCATAATGATCATGAAGTCGCTTCAGTCCGCCGGCTTTAATCATGGCATTGGCAACACTTTGAAAGTTATAAATTGAAGGACCACTTAAAACTGGCACTTCCCATGCTGCCGCCTCAAGAAAGTTATGCCCACCATGTTTGATCAAGCTACCGCCAATAAAAGCGACATCAACCAGACCATATAATGGCAACATATCACCCATGGTATCACCCAACACCAGCTGAGTATCTTTTGTACACCGGTGTTTTTTACTTAATCGAATAGTCTCTACACCATGTCTTTCAGCCATTTCAGCAACTACTTCAAATCTCTCAGGGTGACGAGGCACAATAATTGCCAAAAACTCGGGGTGAATCTGATGCAATCGTTTTATCAGCGGTAATATGACTTCATCTTCACCTGGGTGCGTACTGGCAAAAATAACAATCTTTCTATCATCTGCATTAAGTTGCGCCTTGAGAACGAGGGCACGCTGATGAATGCCACCATGAATATCAATGTCATATTTCACACTACCGGTAACATTAATACACTCTCTTTTTGCCCCCAAAAACGCAAACCTTTCAGCATCCATTTTTGACTGCGCTGCTACCAATGTCAGCTTCTCGAGCAGAGCCTTGGTGATTGGATAAATTCGCTTATATCCCTTGGCAGAATTTTTCGACATACGTGCATTGGCCAGAACCACAGGAATATTTTTTGCTTCACAGGCTGCCACCATATTAGGCCAAAGCTCTGTTTCCATAACAATCAGCAGCCCTGGATTAATTGCCCTGATAAACAATAAGAAAAGGTAAGGAACATCGTAAGGCAGATAATAATGAAGAACCGAATGACCAAAAGCCGAGCGAACCCTGTCAGAGCCCGTTGGAGTTGTTGTTGTAATACAAAACTCATAATCAGGATATCGTTCCATGAGATGTTGAATCATGGGCGTTGCGGCAATAGCCTCACCCACCGACACTGCATGAATCCATATTAACGGTTTAGTCGATTTACGCCTGGGTATCAGTGCAAATCGCTCATGTATTCGCTGGCGATAGGCAGGTGCCTTTATTGATCGCCAAAAAAGACGTAATACAATTAACGGTAATAGCAGAAGATAAAAAACTGTATATAAAGTGCGCAAAATAATATCGACATAATTCAATAAGTTAATCTAGATTATCACGAGTTTTACCTACTAAGCAAAGCTCTACCATTCTATTCTTTCGAGACTTATAATATCGCTTCAATTTTCCCTGATAGATGATAATTATGACCGTTCAATTACCTGTAGATATCGAAGCTGTTAAAGGCTTTCTGGCTGAAGATGAGGCTGAAGCCTTATATAACTACGCTGCTGAAGCATCAAAATCAGGGGCAATACTTGAGGTGGGCAGTTATTGCGGTAAATCCACAATCTATCTAGGGTGCGCTGCCAAACCAAACAACGGTGTTGTATTTGCTGTTGATCATCACCGCGGCTCTGAAGAGCACCAACTGGGCGAAGAGTATCATGACGCCGATCTTTATGATGCATCAGTTGAATTGGTGGATACCTTTAAGGATTTTCGTAAAAACATGCGTGCAGCAGATCTTGATGATACGGTAATACCGATTGTCTCTTCATCAAAGGTTGCCGCCAAGATGTGGCACACCCCTTTAGCAATGGTATTTATTGATGGCGGCCATAGTTTTGAAGCAGCAGAAATGGATTACCGTAGCTGGGCGCCTCAGGTAAAAATTGGCGGGATATTAGCAATACACGATCTGTTCCCCAACCCTGATGAAGGCGGCCAGGCCCCCATCACGATTTACCGTCTTGCATTGGCTTCGGGTTTATTTGAAGAACTGGAGGTTGTTAATACGCTTGGTATCTTACGTAGAATTCAGGAGCTGTGACCCCCAATTTTCAAGCCACTGCCAGATGAAAGCTTATTCTCTAACAAGGCAGAAGTCATTTTAAATGTGTAACCCCGCAGGGGTAAGACATTTGGATATGTCGAAAAAATTACACTTTTCGCGCCTTGAATGGCACTTATTTAGTCAAAACAGAGGCTTTGAAATCAGGGCTCACAGCCCCCAATAGGCGAACTTCTTTAAACAGATAGGCAGCTGGCGTATGATCAGTCAATGCATCAGCTGCCAACAAAATTGCTCCAGCTGTCCATGTGGGCTTTTCGTTAGGCCATAACAAATCTTCAACAAACTGATAACCCGTCCAATACGAGCCATCTTCTGCACGCCATTGATGTAACCAGCTATAAACAGTAACTGCTCTTGCATGATCACCAGCTGCCAATAGCGCCATTACCAACTCGCATGATTCGGCAATAGTTACCCAGGGTTCATCCGAGACACAACGACAACCCATACCGTCTTCAACAAATTCATTCCAGCGAGACTGTAAACGTTGCTTACCTTCTTTTGCCGGTAAAGCACCTGTAAGAACCGGATAGAACCAGTCCATGGAATAACGCTCTTTGCTTTCCCAGGTTTTATCAAAACGCTCAGGCGTAAAACGTAATGCATTACCCAATAACTCACGAGCATCTAACCAGTCTTTACGATCTTCACCCAGAGTGACTGACAGGTTATACGCACACTCAAGACTCTTATAGATTGAGCTACACCCTGTAATCAAGGCATCTTCTTTAGCATTACCTTTTGGGTCAACTGCCCAGTGGATATCGCCATGCTCTGTCTGTAACGACAAAACAAATTCAATGGCCCGGGTAACTGTTGGCCAAATGGCTTTTACAAAATCCAGATTTTGAGAGATCAAATAATGATGCCAGACGCCGGTTGCTATATAGGCAACAAAATTGGTTTCACGGCGC
>CBDUPD010000105.1:0-7140 GCA_965368985.1 uncultured Spongiibacteraceae bacterium
GCAAGAAGTTGAGCTAGAGCTCGGTGAGCCTTCCATTTGGGATGACCCTGATAAAGCGCAAGCTCTGGGCAAGGAACGTTCCAGCCTTGAGGTTGTGGTAAAAACCATCGATGATATGACTGTTGGTCTTGTGGATCTCAAAGATCTACTGGATATGGCTGTAGAAGAGCAGGATGCTGATACTGTCGCTGAAGTTGAATCTGACCTTGCCAGTTTTGAGTCAAACCTTGCGACTCTTGAATTTCGCCGTATGTTCTCGGGCGAAATGGATGCCAATAATGCCTTTCTGGATATTCAGTCAGGTTCGGGTGGCACAGAAGCCCAGGACTGGGCTGAAATGTTGCTGCGCATGTACCTGCGCTGGGGCGACCAAAAGGGCTTTAAAACTGAATTGATGGAAGTTTCGGCAGGTGATGTGGCAGGTATAAAAGGCGCAACCATTCGTTTTGAGGGTGACTATGCCTTTGGCTGGTTACGTACTGAAACCGGTGTTCATCGCCTTGTGAGAAAGTCGCCGTTTGATTCCAGTAATAGCCGTCATACATCATTTGCATCTGTTTTTGTGTCGCCTGAAGTTGATGATAATATTGAAATCGATATTAACCCTTCAGATCTTCGTACTGATACCTACCGTGCTTCTGGTGCTGGTGGGCAGCACGTCAACAAAACTGATTCTGCTGTTCGTATAACGCATGAACCAAGTGGTATTGTTGTGCAGTGTCAAAATCAGCGATCGCAGCATGCTAACCGAGATTTGGCTATGAAGCAGTTGAAGGCCAAGCTCTATGAAATGGAAATGCTGAAGCGTAACGAAGCTGCGCAGGCACAGGAAGACAGTAAGTCAGATATTGGTTGGGGTAGCCAGATTCGTTCTTATGTATTGGACGATCAGCGTATAAAAGACTTGCGCACTAACGTGCAAACCAGTAATTGTGGCAAAGTGCTGGACGGAGATATTGACCTGTTTATTGAGGCCAGTCTCAAGTCTGGTTTATAAAAGTTACTGAACCATAGAACACAAAACGTAAAAGTTTTTATATAGTGGATTATAAAATGTCAGAACAAAAAATTGATGAAAATAAACTGATTGCCGAGCGTCGCGCAAAACTGGCACAAATTCGTGAGCAAAAAGATATTGCCTTTCCCAATACATTTCGTCGTGAGAATCTGGCAAGTGAATTACAGGAAGAGCTGGGTGATAAGGATAAAGAAGCCCTTGAGGTGCTTGATAGAAAAACTGCGGTTGCTGGTCGTATTATGGCTCAACGTGGTCCATTTATTGTTCTACAAGATGTGAGTGGCCGAATTCAGTTATATATTGATAAAAAGGGTTTGCCTGAGAATGTGTTAGCCGATATCAAGAGTTGGGATATTGGTGATATTGTTGGTGCCAAAGGGCCAGTACACAAATCAGGAAAAGGCGACTTGTACGTGTTTGTTGAAAGCTGTGAGCTTCTAACCAAGTCACTCAGACCTCTGCCAGATAAATATCATGGTTTAAGTGATCTTGAGATGCGTTATCGTCAGCGTTATGTTGACCTGATCATGAATGAAGATGCTCGTCGTGTTTTTAGAATTCGCTCTGTTGTTATCGACGCCATTCGAGATTACTTAACTGATAGAGATTTTCTTGAAGTTGAAACACCTATGATGCAAACCATTCCTGGTGGTGCAACGGCAAAGCCTTTTGAGACTTTTCATAATGCACTTGATCTGGATATGTTCTTGCGTATTGCCCCTGAGCTTTATTTGAAGCGGTTGGTTGTTGGTGGTTTTGAACGTGTGTTCGAAATCAACCGTAATTTTCGTAATGAAGGTTTGTCTACGCGTCATAACCCGGAATTTACCATGGTTGAGTTCTATAAGGCGTATTCCGATTACAATGATTTGATGGATCTTACTGAAGATATGCTACGTTATGTTGCACAGCGTGCTCTGGGTACAACCGATGTTGTTAATACTCAAAAAGATGCTGATGGTGAGATAATTGAAAGTGTTATTTATGACTTTGCCCGGCCGTTTGCTCGCATGAGTGTGTTTGATTCTATCCTGCATTTTAATCCCGACCTTACGGCAGAAAATATTAATACGGTTGATGCAGCAAAATCGGTGTGTGACAAGCTGGGAGTTCCAGTTAAAGATAGTTGGGGGCTTGGTAAGTTACAAATAGAAATCTTCGAGAAAACAGTTGAACATAGATTGGATCAGCCAACATTTATTACCAAATATCCAACAGAAGTTTCTCCGCTGGCGCGCCGTAGTGATGAAGATCCATTTGTTACTGATCGTTTTGAGTTCTTTGTCGGCGGACGTGAATTGGCTAACGGTTTTTCAGAGTTAAATGACGCTGAAGATCAAGCGGAGCGTTTTCAACATCAGGTTAATGAAAAAGATGCTGGTGATGATGAGGCGATGCATTACGATGCAGACTACATCGCGGCACTTGAGTATGGTTTGCCACCAACAGCAGGAGAGGGCATAGGTATTGATCGTTTGGTGATGTTGTTAACAGATTCTCCTTCAATTCGGGATGTATTGCTGTTCCCGCATATGCGACCTTTGGTTTCTCAAACTAAAAAAGATGATGAAGAGTAAATTGGCGGGAGTTATAAGTTAAATATTGAGTTTTAAGATAAGAAAAGGCAGTTTTCCTGCCTTTTTTAATGTTTGCGACTAGATACTGTATTTAGGGGGATTTTTCTTCAATGCTGTTTTTGTTAAACAGCATTGAAATTCTATCTCTGAAACCTTTAACAAATATCAGTGAAAAGAGAATGCCACCAATAGCACCATAAATATGCGATTCGTGGGCTACATTGCCGGTTACTGCAAATGATGTAAAAAAGTGCATATCCATATTTTCTTCAACAATCTTTAGCCAGAACAGAACAAAAATTGCCAGTGTTAGTTTTGGTTCCTTGTGAGCAATACTGGCGGCGCCTAATAATATCCAGCCATGTATAACATCAGAAAACCCGACATAACGCTGATATCCAGAGTAACCGAAAGTCATACATATACTGCTAAAAACAGAGATAAACAGAAAGCTGCCTATCCAGTGAGATGGTTTGACGTCATGATGGAATACAACCAGTGATAGAATGATAGCTGCCATATTCAGAAAGTAATGTTCCCAATCAAGGTGTGTCAGATGTCCGGTCACCAGACGCCAGACCTGGCCTTGTTTTGTCTGGTTTATATCAAGACTGGCCCACTCCATGCCTGATGTTAGTTGTATTAGTAGGCATAGGCTGACAAATCCAATACCCATGTATGCAGATGTTTTCCAGGAATTTTTTTGTGGTTCGTTGGGTAGGTTCATAGTGTGGTGGATTAGTTGGCTTAAGAAGAACTGCCTTTATTCATGATGTCTGAATAAAGGCAGTAGATGTCCGTTATATACGAATACCACCATCCATTTCTATGATTCGTCCTGTGAAATAATCATTTTCAAAGATGTATAAGGCTGTTTTGCCAATTTCTTCAGGTTCACCAAGGCGACCTAGTGGAATCATCTTGCTCATTTTCTCAAGTGCTTCAGGTTTCATTGATTTAACCATTTCTGTCGCAATGAATCCGGGTGCGATACCTGCGCTACGAATACCGTAACGTGATAATTCTTTTGCCCAGGTTACTGTCATGGCTGCAACACCTGCTTTGGCTGCTGAGTAATTGGTCTGCCCCATATTACCTTCTTTGGAAATACTGGAGATATTGATAATAACGCCTTTGCTATCGAGTTCGATCATTTTAGTGGCAGCTTCGCGTGCGCAAAGAAATACGCCAGTGAGGTTTACATCGATAACCATTTGCCACTCTTGCAGTGACATACGTTTGCTTACTTCACCATCTTTGGCTTTTACCAGCAAGCCATCACGAGTGATGCCTGCATTATTTATCAGTCCATCCAATGTGCCGTAGTCTGCAACAACATCATTAAAGAGTTTTTCCACTTCAGCTTCGTCACCAATATTGGCTTTATAAGCTTTTGCATCGCCACCGAGTGCTTTACAAGTTGCAACAGCCTCAGCCAGGCGATCTTCATTTAAATCAACCAGTGCAAGTTTGGCGCCTTTTGCGGCAAAGCTTTCAGCCATTGAAAGACCAAGGCCTTGAGCCCCGCCAGTAATTATGATGACTTTATCTTGTACATTCATTCCTAAAGACCTATAAAATGAGTTTTTGAGTTGGCGGGCATTATTGCAGTAATTATGCTTTTTTGCGAGAGGGGGCTTGTGGATAGATTGCTTGAAATGTTTAAAGTGTGCCCCCATATAAATGACTAAAGATCATTAAGGAAGCTGCATGCGTTTTTTATTACCGCTATTTATTATCACGCCTATCATTGAGATGGTGTTGTTGATCAAGGTTGGCCAGTGGATAGGTGTTGTTCCCACAGTTGGTATGGTTTTGCTGACTGCTGTTGTCGGTTTGTCGTTACTGCGCAGGCAAGGATTATCGACCTTGCTGAGAGCGAATCAAAAAATTGAGCAGGGAGGATTGCCCGCTCAAGAGATGGTTGAGGGGATTTTGTTGGCTATTGGAGGAGCTTTACTGCTTACCCCGGGGTTCTTTACCGATGCTGTAGGTTTTTATTGCCTGTTACCGTTTACTCGTAAGCCTCTGGTGCAGTATCTGTTGAAAAGAGGGATGTTTATGGCTACAAGTGCCATGGGCGATGGCGCACAGTTTTACAGTTCTTCAGCATCCTTTTATTCGCAAACATCCAATAAACAAGGTGATGACATCATAGAAGGTGAGTATAGCCGTGAAGATCAGGACCGTTTACGCTAGATTTCCTGATTTTTTGTTAATCAAAACAGAAATTATCAAAAAATTACATGAGTTTTCTATTTCCTCCCTTGAAATGTGATTTTACGACCCCATTAAGTGCATCAGTTAACTTTTAACGTTCATAAGTACTTTTTGTACAAAGAAACTCAACAGGAGAGAACAATAAATGAACATCCGTCCACTATATGACAATGTTGTTGTAAAACGTAAAGAAGAAGAAGCTGTTTCGGCTGGTGGTATTGTGCTTCCAGGTTCTGCAAAAGAACAGCCAAATCAGGGTGAAATCGTCGCTGTAGGCGATGGTAAGTTACTGGATAACGGTGAAGTTCGCCCCCTGCAGGTAAAAGTGGGTGATACTGTGATTTTTGGTCAATATTCAGGTAACACTATTAAAGTTGATGGTGATGAGTTGATGATCATGCGCGAAAGCGAAATTTTTGGTGTGATCGGTTAATTTAACTGGTTGCAGAATATACCATTTACAGAATTGAGAAATAGGAAAAGAAAATGGCTAAAGAAGTAAAATTTGGTGATGACGCCCGTCAAAAAATGTTAGCAGGCGTTAATGTTCTCGCAGATGCAGTGAAAACAACACTGGGACCTAAAGGTCGTAACGTAATTCTGGATAAATCATTTGGCGCACCAACAGTAACCAAAGATGGTGTTTCTGTTGCCAAAGAAATCGAACTGAAAGACAAGTTTGAAAACATGGGCGCACAAATGGTTAAAGAGGTTGCTTCGCAAGCTTCTGATGTAGCTGGTGATGGTACAACAACAGCAACAGTGCTGGCTCAAAGCATTCTGAATGAAGGTTTGAAGTCAGTCGCTGCTGGCATGAATCCAATGGATCTTAAGCGTGGTATTGATAAGGCAATTATTGCTGCTGTTGAGCAGGTTAAATTGATGTCTATTCCTTGTGAAGATAGTAATGCTATCGCGCAGGTAGGTACCATTTCTGCGAACAGTGATGAAGCTGTTGGTGGTATCATTGCTGAAGCAATGGACAAAGTGGGTAAAGAGGGTGTTATCACTGTTGAAGAAGGTACTGGACTGGATAACGAACTTGATGTTGTTGAAGGTATGCAGTTTGACCGTGGTTATCTGTCGCCTTACTTTATTACCAATACTGAAAACATGACAGCTGAAGTTGAAAACCCGTTCCTGCTACTGGTTGATAAGAAGATTTCCAATATCCGTGAATTGCTTCCTTTGCTTGAGCAAGTGGCAAAAGCAAGTCGTCCATTGGTAATTATGGCCGAAGATGTTGAAGGCGAAGCATTGGCAACACTGGTTGTGAATAATATGCGCGGCATTGTGAAGGTTTCAGCATGTAAGGCACCAGGTTTTGGTGATCGTCGTAAGGCAATGTTGCAAGATCTGGCTATTTTATCTGGCGGTGTTGTGATTTCTGAAGAGGTGGGTCTTGATCTTGAGACTGCTACTCTTGAACATCTGGGTTCAGCCAAACGTGTAACCATGGATAAAGACAACACGACCATCATTGATGGTGCTGGTGAAGCGGCAGGAATTGAAGCACGTGTTAAAGAAATACGTACTCAAATTGAAAATACCACGTCAGATTACGATCGTGAAAAATTGCAAGAGCGTGTTGCCAAATTGGCAGGCGGTGTAGCGGTTATCAAGGTTGGTGCAGCCACTGAAATGGAAATGAAAGAGAAAAAAGCTCGTGTTGAAGATGCCTTGCATGCAACACGTGCAGCGGTAGAAGAGGGTGTTGTTCCTGGTGGTGGTGTTGCGCTAATCCGTGCAGTTGCAGCTATTAAAGACCTTCAGGGTGATAATGAAGACCAGAATCATGGTATTGCTGCAGCATTGCGTGCGATGGAAGGCCCTATGCGTCAAATCGTTGCCAATGCTGGTGAAGAAGCATCTGTGGTTGTTGATAAGGTTAAGCAAGGTGAAGGTAACTTTGGTTATAACGCGGCAACCGGTGAATATGGCGATATGATCGAGATGGGTATTCTTGACCCTGCAAAAGTAACACGTACTGCGCTTCAGGCAGCTGGCTCTGTTGCCGGGCTGATGATTACAACCGAAGCTATGGTGACTGATGCTCCTGATGAGGGTGGTGCTGGCGGCATGCCTGATATGGGTGGTATGGGCGGCATGGGCGGAATGGGTGGTATGATGTAGTGCGACTGTTTAATTAGGTGATTAGAAAAGCCCCTCAATGAGGGGCTTTTTTTTGCATAAATTATTTTGTAAAATAAAATCAACCTGTACAGTATGTACTTTGCTTTCAAGATGAAATGTCAGTTTTTTATTTGGAATGAATTCGGTTAATTCTCCACGCATTTCTAATTGCTGCCCATTTTCTTCGATGGT
>CBDUPD010000106.1:0-7088 GCA_965368985.1 uncultured Spongiibacteraceae bacterium
GTGATAATGGGTAAACCTGAAGATGCACTCATGGCAAAGCTCAATAAGCTTTCGCCAACCCAAAGAGAAGCATTATTAAAAAAACTGAAACAACAGAAGTCCGAAAAGCCTGAACAAGCCAGACAGCTTCGTGATCAGCCAATACCTCAGATCGAACGCAACGCAAAAGAATACCCACTGTCTTTTGCCCAACAACGACTTTGGTTTCTCGAACAGCTTGATAAGGGCAGCGCTGCCTATAATATCGCTGCCGCACTGCAATTGCAGGGAAAAGTCGATATCAGCCTGCTAAACCAGACTTTCAATCGTATCATTCAGCGCCACGAAAGCCTGAGAACCATATTTTTTGATACCAAAGACGGTGCCTTCCAGCGTGTTATCGACAAACTGGATTGGGAGTTAACAGTTGTCGACCTGAGCTCGACGCCAGAACAGATCAAGAAACATATTCATCTCGAATCCAACACCGGTTTCGACCTTGAGTCTGCCCCATTATTTCGCGCAAAACTGTTCAAACTGGAAAATAGTGAGTATGTACTTACTATCGTCATGCACCATATAATATCTGACGCATGGTCTTCACAAATTCTATTATCTGAAGTATCCAGAACCTACTCTGCCCTGGTTCAAAACACAACCCTGGCCTTGCCCACACCCAAAGTTCAATATATTGATTACGCGCTATGGCAAAAGAATTACCTCGCTCAAGGTAGTGCCCAAAAACAACTGGGTTACTGGCAGAATAAACTTGAGGGCTATTCCAATCTTAACCTGCCAACCGATAAGCCACGGCCTGCCTTATTTACGCAAAATGGTGCATTTCATCGCATCACACTAACACAGGACAAGACACAAGCCCTTCAACAACTCTGCCAACAGCAAGGCACCACCTTGTTTAATGGATTGCTGAGTGTTTTTGAGACACTTTTATATCGCTACACACAGCAAACCGATTTCTGTATCGGCACACCGGTAGCAGGCAGAATCCATCAGGATATTGAACCGCTCATTGGCTTTTTTGTTAACTCTCTGGCATTGCGATCTGACGCAAAAGCCGAAGACAGCTTTAAGTCCCTGCTACGTAAAATCAAAAAAACCACGATAGAAGCACAAAGCAATCAGGACATCCCCTTTGAGCAACTGGTTGACTCTGTTCATACCGACCGGGATGGCAGTTACAGCCCTGTGTTTCAGGTATTTTTTAGTTACAACCCGGGAATTGCTGACCAACAAATAGACCTGCCCAAAATAAAAGCAGCGTTCATTCCAGCAGATACTGACACATCAAAATTTGAAATCAGCCTGATTGTTAGCGATCAAACGGATGGTCTAAGCTGCCACTTTGAATACAACACTGATCTATTTGTCGCTAGCACCATTGAAATGATGGCCGAGCATTTTGAAACTCTGGTAACAGAGCTTTGCCGCCACCCTGAAACACCCTTACATGCAATCACCATGCTGAATCAGGCAGAGTATGAATCACTTTCCAATCGATTCTATTCTGAAAATTTCCCTAATGAAGACATCGCCACTCTTTTTGAAAAACAGGTTATTCAAACACCTGATAAAACTGTTCTCAAACAAGGCGACAAAACGCTCACTTTTAATCAGCTTAATCACAACAGCAACCGGTTAGCACACTACCTTCAAGCTCAAGGTGTTAAACAAGGTGATTATATCGGGCTTTGTTTCCCACCATCTATTGATTTGATAATCGCGCTGTTGGCTACAATAAAAGCAGGCGCGACCTATGTACCTATGGACCCAAGCTACCCCGCAGACCGCCTGAGCCATATTGTAAACAATGCCAATATCAACTTTTTATTAACGGCCGAACGCATTGATAGCACCAAGATACAGGTTGCGAACTGCGTTAATATAGATCAGCTGGATCTCTCTACCCAGGCAACTGACAACCTTATACGCAATATTCAACCTGATGACGCCTTGTATGTAATATATACCTCCGGATCAACAGGGGTACCCAAAGCTGCTATTGTTACACATCGTGGCGAAGCTAATCTTCTTCACTGGTATGCCAATAACTACCAGCTTTCTGCTAACGATAAAATTCTGGTTTTCTCAGCCATTGGCTTTGATCTCACCCAGAAGAATCTGCTGGCACCACTATGCTATGGCGCAGAACTACACTTTGGCGAAACAGAATATTATGAACCCGAAACACTGCTGAACTGTATTAGTGAAAACAATATAAGCTGGATAAACTGTGCGCCAAGCGCATTCTACCCTCTGATGGATAGTAGCAGTGATTTTTCCGAATTAGACAGCTTAAGTAAACTGTTTTTTGGTGGCGAAAACATCAATCTGGATAACTTCTCAACCTGGATGGCATCCAGTTATTTTAACGCCAAAATCACCAATATGTATGGCCCAACCGAGTGTACTGATATCGCAGCCAGCTATACGCTGACCGACCCTGTCAGTCATCGCGGCAGCATTCCAATCGGCACACCCTGCGCCAACACCTCACTCTACGTATTAGACGAACACCTTAACTTTTTACCCAAAGGTGCTGTAGGGGAACTGTATATTGGCGGCGCCGGCGTAGGCAAAGGTTATCTTAATAACCCTGACATGACCGCTGAAAAATTTATAACAAACCCGTTCAATAGCGATGAAATTTTATACCGCACTGGTGACCTGGTTCGCTACTGTCACAATAACTATCTTGAATTTATCGCCAGAACCGATGACCAGATAAAAATACGGGGATTCAGGATTGAACTGGGCGAAATTGAAGCTAACCTGCGTCATATTGAAGGCATTGAAGATGCTGTTGTGACAGCCAGAGATATCAATGGCCAGGCTCAATTACTGGCATTCATCTGTATTAAAGGTGAACTACAAAAAGCCAACACCTATAAACGGGAACTCAAAAAATATCTGCCCGACTATATGGTGCCCATTGCCTACCTGCCGATTGATGAAATACCACTCACGCCTAACGGCAAGGTTGATCGTAAACGGCTGCCAGAGGTAGACCTTAACCAGCTTAAACAGACAGAATATATTGCACCTCGAAACCAAAGCGAGGCTGAGTTGGCCCTTATCTGGCAATCATTACTTGGGATCGAAACAATCGGCGTGCATGATAACTTCTTTGAACTGGGCGGCCACTCGCTATTGGCCACACAATTACTTACCCGTATTCGTGACAGCTTTGAACTTGAACTTCCATTACGTACGATTTTTGAGGTAAATACCATTGAAGGTCTGGCTGAAATCATTTCTGCCATGACATCCAGCGAGTCAGATGATAATGTCGACGATGATGAGGCGTTTGAAGAAGGCATTTTATGACAACAGCTGTTCAACTGATCAGCAAACTCGGTTCTGTTGGGGTAAAGCTGTGGCTAGACGATGAAGGGCAACTAAGATTTAAAGCCCCGAAAGGCGCACTGACTCCGGAACTTAAAAACGAGCTTATCGCTCTTAAAGCTGACATTATTGCCTTTTTGCAAGAAGCCAAAGGCAATAAGCTGGGCGATCGTATCCCACAGTTAAGTCGCGATCCTCATCAGGAATTTATTCTCTCTTTTGCCCAGCAACGCTTTTGGTTTCTGGATCGGCTAGAGCCTGGTAACCCGTCTCTGCATATTCCGGCAACACTTCATATTTCCGGCTCTCTGGATATCGACTGCCTTCGAAAATCTTTTGAGCTGCTTGCCGAGCGCCATGAATCATTACGCACCGGCTTTATCACTGACAATACCAACAACGTACGGCAGATTATCTGGCCCTCTTCCGGGTGGGATCTATGCGAAAACTTTGACCTTAGCCACCTGAATGCCAAAGACCAGCAAACCCATATCTCGCATCTGGCAGAAGAAGAGGCACTAAGGCCTTTTGAACTACACAGCCCTAATACCAAAAGTCATAAATCGCCACTGTTAAGAACACGATTGGCAAGGCTCACCAAAAGCGATTCTGATAAACCGGAACATATTTTGTTTATCACTATGCATCATATTATTTCTGACGGCTGGTCTATTGCTCTGCTTATTCATGAGCTCACTCAATGCTATCAAGCCTTAAAACAAAACATTGAACCTGACTTGCCAACTCTGGATATTCATTATATCGATTTTGCACAGTGGCAAAGAAAATGGATGCAAAGTGACCGCATGGAAAACCAGTTAGCCTACTGGAAAGAACAGCTAAAAAGTTTACCCATTCTTGATCTACCAACAGACCTAATGCGCCCCAAACAAACCACACATCATGGCGCAAATCATACGTTCACCATTAACAAAGACACAACACAGCTATTAAGAAATATTGCACTGGAAAACAAGTCTTCATTATTTATTACTCTTTTTGCTGCATTCAAGTTATTACTATCACGCTATAGCAACCAAAAAGATATTTGTGTAGGCACTCCGGTAGCCGGAAGAAATCGACAGGATATTGAAAACATCATCGGCTGCTTTATTAACCTGCTTGCTATTCGCAGCCAGGTTAACAATAGCCAGTCATTCAGGGAATTTCTTGGCAGCATGCAACAAACTATTTTAGCCGCACAAGAACACCAGGATATTCCTTTCGAACTGGTTGCCGAAGAGTGTACTGAAAATCGCAGTCTGGCACATACACCTATTTTTCAAGTTCTATTCACCCACCAACAAACAAACCTTCACCAACAACTGCAGGTTGATGACCTGGATATAGAATTACTATGCCAGGACTCACTAACAGCGAAATATGACATACAGCTTCACATTAATGAAGGTGATTCAAATCTTGAAGCCAACATCGAATTCAACACCGACCTGTTCAAAAGAGAAACCATTGAGGATTTTTCAAGACATTACAGCAACCTGTTGTCATCCATCTGTTTCGGTACAGATAAACCATTAACCGAATTAAGCATCTTTGATGAAAAAGATCTGGCACTGTTAGCTCCCACCCTCAAAAGTTCTGATACAGAACAGACATTAGTGGGACTGTTTGAACAATATAATAATTCTGACAATATAGCCGTTCGTTGTGGAGAGATTAGTATCACGCACAAACAGCTACATCAAAAAGCCAATGCCCTATCACAACTGTTGCTGGAAAAGTCTATCAGTACAAACCAGAGAGTAGGTATCTGTTTACACCCTGGAATTGATCTAATGATATCGCTGCTTGCCACTATCAAGTGTGGCGCAAGCTATGTACCCATGGATGCCAATTATCCTGATGACAGGCTTCAACACATGATTGACAACGCTGAAATGTCAATCGTCATAACACATAGTTCAATGAGCGCAGGATTTTCCAATAACAACCTGCTTTTGATCGATGAAGTTGAACTCGCTGATAACAGCACAGCCCCTGACATTGTTAATTTACCCGAGCAGTTGTTGTATCTTATCTACACATCAGGATCAACAGGCCTGCCCAAAGGTGCCGGCGTATCACACAGCAATGAAGTCAATTTATTGCAATGGTACATTAAACACTACGGAATAACAGAAAACGAAAAAATTCTCGTTATCTCATCGATTGGTTTTGATCTTACCCAGAAGAATCTTCTGGCACCACTAGCCTGTGGCGCAGAAATTATTTTTAGCCCCATCAGTAATTATGACCCACAAGTTATACTCGATACGATAGTAGCCAAAAAAGTCTCATGGATAAACTGCGCTCCCAGCGCTTTCTACCCACTCGTAGAAGCCAGCGAACGCATCAAACGCATTAGCCATCTTGAAAGTGTAAACCATGTGTTATTTGGCGGAGAACCTATTCAGTTAGAAAGCCTGCTTCCCTGGATTGAAAGCGGCTATTTCCACGCTAAAATAAGCAATATGTATGGCCCAACTGAATGCACCGATATTACCTGTGCCTACACACTTGACAACCCCAAAAACTTTATTGGAAAAACCATTCCTATCGGCTGCGCTATCAATGGCGTCACCACTTACGTACTTGATGAAGCACAACAACTGGTGCCTGTTGGCACACCGGGAGAACTTTATATTGGAGGCGCAAGTGTTGGGCTTGGCTACTTCAATTCAAACAACGAAGAAAGAGAGCAGGTCAACTCATCCAGCTTCATAAAAAATCCTTTTGCTGAAGGCTTGATCTATCGCACTAAAGATCTGGTACGCTCAAGTAAAACCGATGCCAGTTTGCAACTTGAATTTCTGGCTCGTATCGATGACCAGGTAAAAATACGCGGCTTTCGCGTTGAACTGGGTGAAATAGCATCGCAAATGATGTTACTTGACGACATCAAGGAAGCACTTGTTATCAGCATCAAGCAAGATAACAGTCAGCGTTTGATTGCTTATTATATTCCTGCCGATACACAAGCAGTAGATCTACATGGCATACGTGATCATTTAAAGGCACACTTGCCCGACTACATGATTCCCAGCGCCTATGTTGATATAGACAACTGGCCACTATCACCTAATGGCAAGATTGATAAAAAAGCATTACCGGCACCATCAGAAAAACACAGTATACAATCTGACTATGTCGCCCCTCGCAACCTTACTGAATCACAGCTAACAGAGCTATGGCAACAAGCGCTCAAGATCAACGTCATAGGCATACACGATAACTTTTTTGAACTGGGCGGCCACTCCCTGATAGCTACCCAACTTGTTGGCCAGATTGCCAAAGAGTTTGGCATTGAAATTCCGCTGAAAGTCTTTTTCGAAAAGCCGACGATTTCAGAGTTATCTGAACGTATTGACGCAGGGGAAAACTTTGATCAACTGGCACAGCAATCGGAGATAGAAATTGCAGATCGCTCTCAAACAATTCCTCTATCGTTTGCACAAGAACGTTTATGGATTATCGAACAGATAAATCCGGGTAACAGTGCCTATAATATACCCATTGCTATCCAGTTAACCGGCACCTTTGATGTCGCCGCATTTAAAAATGCAATCGACGATATTGTCGAAAGGCACGAAGCCCTAAGAACACGGATAAAAAGCAATCAAGACGGATCTGCTTATCAGGCCATCGCAGAAGCCAGCGCATTTACGCTTCAAGAAGTCGACTTGAGTGAAAAAACGCAAGCCTTAAGCGATGCCCGGGAAATCTTTAACAAAGAAGCTTCCACACCT
>CBDUPD010000107.1:0-7085 GCA_965368985.1 uncultured Spongiibacteraceae bacterium
ATGAGATTTTTAAGCGTATGGGTGATTCTTATCGTCGTATACGTAATACCGCACGTTATATGTTATCAAACCTGAATGGTTTTGATCCTGCGACTGATATTGTTGCCAATGATGAATTATTGGCGCTGGATCGCTGGATTATCAGTATGGCGGCAGAACTACATGATGATATTACCACTGCTTATAGTGAATATAATTTCCATTTGGTATATCAAAAGCTACATAATTTTTGTGCGCTGGAACTTAGCAGTTTTTATCTTGATGTCATCAAAGATCGCCAATATACAACGCAAGAAAACAGCCTGGCCAGAAAAAGTGCCCAGACTGCACTTTATCATTTAACAGAAGCGCTTGTGCGCTGGATGTCGCCAATTCTCAGCTATACAGCAGAAGAGATCTGGGATGTTGTTCCTGGTGATCGAGGAGAATCCGTTTTTCTTGAGACCTGGTATGAAGGTTTGGAAAAACTTCCGGATTCTGTGCAAATGGGCAATGGTTTTTGGAAGGTCGTTCTGGAAGTTAAAACCGCTGTGAACAAGGCGCTTGAGCAGCAGCGAGCTGATGGTGCTATTGGTGGAAGCCTGGGTGCAGAAGTTGTGCTTTACTGTGAAGGAGAGTTGCTTGAGCAGCTGTCGCATCTGGAAAATGAATTACGCTTTGTGCTTATTACCTCTGCGGCAGAACTGAAACCTGTCAGTGAAGCAGTGAAAGCCATTGAAACTGAAGTTGATGGATTGAAGCTGGGCGTTAAGGCGTCTGGACATGGGAAGTGTGCCCGTTGTTGGCATCATCTTGAAGATGTAGGTAGTCACGATAATCATCCTGAGCTTTGTGGTCGTTGTGTGAGCAATGTCGATGGTGCTGGTGAAGAAAGGCAGTTTGCATGAACATGGATAAAATAAAATATCCCAGTTTAATGGCATTGTTAATTGCCATTTTTATTATGGTAGGCCTTGATCAGTTTTCAAAACAGTATGTTGTTTCAGTATTGGATTTGGGTCAGCGTCATGAAGTATTGCCAGTGTTTGGCTGGACGCTGTTATATAACAAAGGGGCAGCATTCAGTTTTCTGAGTGATGCAGGTGGCTGGCAGCGCTGGTTTTTTATGGGTGTATCGATTTTAGTCAGCATGGCATTTCTGGTCTGGTTATTCCGGTTGCCCAAAACAGCATGGCTAACGCGTTATAGCCTGACATTTATCATTGCTGGCGCTTTGGGAAATCTGGTTGATCGTATTTTTTTGGGTTATGTGGTCGATTTTATCTCTGTGCATTGGGAGCATCATTATTTTCCAGCTTTTAACCTGGCCGATTCTGCTATTACATTGGGTGCCATGTTGATGATACTGGATATATTAATCAATCCGGAGAATCATAAGTGAGTATTGTAATTGATAGCGCTAGCAAAGTTACCATGCATTTTTCACTTGAGCTTGAAAGTGGCAATCTGGTGGAGTCTACGTTTGGAAAACAACCTGCGTCTTTTACAATAGGTGATGGTTCTTTACTTCCGGGTTTTGAAAAGCCAATTATGGGTTTGTGTGCTGGAGACAGGCAAAGCTTCAAAATCTCTCCTGTTGAAGGTTTTGGCGAGTGTAATGAGCAAAATATCCAGATGTTCAAGCGTTCTGCCTTTGCTAAAGATATAGAGTTAGCGCCGGGTGTTGTAGTGTCATTTTCTGATGCTTCAGGCGCCGAGTTACCCGGTGTTATAAAAACATTGGGTGATGATGAGGTTGAAGTGGATTTTAATCATCCATTGGCAGGAAAAGAACTTACCTTTACCGTTGAGATTATTAATGTCGAAAGATGATTTGTTAGCTTCTGACATGAAGATTAATCTGGCTAATCCCAGAGGATTTTGTGCAGGTGTAGACAGGGCGATTGATATTGTTAACCGTGCTCTTGAGGTTTTTGGTGCGCCTATCTATGTTCGACATGAGGTTGTGCATAACAAATTTGTTGTTGATGACCTGCAGCAACGAGGTGCTGTTTTTGTTGATGAGCTGTCAGAAGTTCCTGATGGTGTTATTGTTATTTTTAGCGCCCATGGTGTTTCTCAAATTGTACGTCAAGAAGCCAGCGATAGAGGCTTAAAGGTTTTTGATGCAACTTGCCCGCTGGTAACCAAAGTTCATATGGAGGTGAGTAAATTTTCCCGGGAAGGACGTGAATGTATTCTTATTGGCCATAAGGGGCATCCTGAGGTGGAAGGCACCATGGGTCAGTATGATAGCTCTGAAGGTGGTGAAATCTATCTGATTGAGAATGAAGATCAGGTGCAAGAGTTGAAGATAAAGTCTCCTTCTACTCTGGCTTATGTTACCCAAACAACATTATCGATGGACGATACTGCAAAAGTTATTGATGCTCTTCGAGCCCGTTTTCCTGAAATTGAAGGCCCGCGTAAAGATGATATTTGTTATGCCACGCAAAATCGTCAGGATGCGGTTAAAGAGTTGGCTCAGGCATGCGATATAGTACTGGTTGTTGGTTCGCCTAACAGTTCCAATTCCAATCGATTAAGAGAATTGGCTGAACGGGTGGGTGCGGATGCTTATCTTGTTGACAATGAATCTGATCTATCAAAAGAGTGGTTTTCGGATAAGTCATCAGTGGGTATAACTGCCGGTGCTTCTGCTCCAGAAGTGTTAGTTAAAAATGTTATTGCCAGGGTTCAGGAGTTTGGGGCGGGTATTCCTATCGAGTTGTCTGGCGTAACAGAGAGTGTCACTTTCTCTCTTCCAAAAGAGTTAAAGCCTGAAGACTAGGGCCTGTTAACACTGAATATTCTTTCCATTTCTGCCTTCCGGTATTCCATCGTTGTTTTTGTCTGAGCCAAAATACATTCTTCCGGCGGCATTCATTATGATACTTTTAGCATGTCTGGGATTTTTGCTAGGGGGGCAATAGGTAAAATTACCATTTTGGTAATGCGTCATTCCCGAGGGTAGCCATTGAAGATAACTTTTATTTCTAAAGGAGCGCCATATTAAAGATTCCGGCTCCAGTCTGAAATTTGTTGTTTTTATTATCTGGTTATCTTTGCCTATTTGACCATCTTGGTCATTATCAATGAAAATAAGCACACTCTGGTCTGACCAATCCTTCTTTTTACTACACGTTTTATTGTCTATGCTGCCACATACAGAAATCACCTGGTTTTTTGAGATAGCCTCAGTTCTAGCATAATTAAGATAGCGGTAAAGTTGGTGTGTTGTTGATGTGGCTTTTTGATTTTCAAGAATATTGAAAAATGCTGGCAGCCCGAAGGAGGTAATGATGCCGATAATGCTTAATACGGCGAGTAATTCAATGAGTGTAAAGCCTTTGGTCAATTTCATCATATGGCATCCTTGCCTTTGGGGTGCCCTTATAAACTTCCTGTTTATAGATGGGCAAGCTGAGTTGATTATTCAGAAGCTGTTTAATGTAAGAGACTTATGAGTGAATGTGAATAGCACAAATTAACTATTCAATACCCAATTTTTTTAATTTATAACGGATAGTCCTGAACGAAATACCCAGTAATTCTGCTGCGGCTGTTTTATTCCAGCGAGTTTGTTCGAGAGCATATTCCAGAATCTGTTTTTCCAGATCTGCAATAAATCCATCAAGGTCGCCCATGGCCTGTGTTATATCAATCTGACCTTGAGGCATGGCCTGTGGAGTTGTTTGAGGGCTGCTTGATAGAACCAGGTCGTCTGCTTCAATAACGTTTCCTTCACACATTGTAAAAGCACGTTCAAGAACATTTTCAAGCTCGCGAACATTTCCCGGAAAGCTATAGGCCTGAATTTTTTTCATGGCATCTTTGCTTATCGATGCTAATGGTAATTCATAGCGGGTGGATAAACTTTGTAAGAAATATTCACTTAAAGCCGCAATGTCTTCACGACGGTCTCGTAAGCTGGGTACGTGCAGTTCAATAACATTAATACGATAGTACAAATCTTCACGGAATGTGCCGTTAGCTACTTCAGCCTGCAGGTCTTTATGGGTGGCACTGATAATTCTTACATTGACAGGAATCTCTTCATTGGCTCCAACGGGACGAATACTTTTTTCCTGAATGGCGCGTAATAGTTTTACCTGGGTATTCTTTGGCAGGTCTGCAATTTCATCAAGAAACAGTGTGCCGCCATCAGCTGCCTGAAAGAGCCCCTTTTTTTTCTCACTGGCGCCTGTGAAACTGCCTTTTTCATGGCCAAATAGTTCACTTTCTACTAGCTCAAGTGGAATGGCACCACAGTTGACAGCAATAAAAGACGCATCAAAGCGGTTACTGTTAGTATGAATGAGTCGGGCAGCAAGCTCTTTTCCGCTACCAGACTCGCCGCTGATAAATACGGGTGCCTGGCTTCTTGCCAGTTTGGCTATTTTACTGCTCAGCTCAGCAACCATCCTGGATTCACCAATAAGATGAAGCTTGTCTCCAAGTTCATGTTTTTGATCAATAAAAGGGGGTTTTAGTGCTGATGATACCAGTTTGCGTAATTCATCCAGCTCTATCGGTTTTGAAATATAGTCAAAGGCTCCATATTTCATTGCAGTGGTTGCATCTTCTACACTGGCATACGCAGTTATCATAGCAACAGGAAGCTCCGGATAGTTTGTTTGAATATGTTTGATTATTTCAAGTCCGTTGCCATCAGGAAGATTCATGTCAGTTAAGCACAGATTATATGTAGTGTTCTTTAGTGATTTGTAAGCTTCAGATACGGTGCCTGCGGTAAGGCATTCAAAACCCATTCGTGTCAGCGTGATGTATAGTAATTCACGAATATCAGGTTCATCATCAATAACCAGAATCTTTTTTTGTTCAGACATATTACCTATGCTCGATTAAAAATTTTTCAGTAGTATATTTCTGTCGGGATGAGATAAGCGTATTTGAAAATACCGTTTTTCATCTCTTTCTATATAGTCTAACTGACTTTGGTTAAGTGTACAGAGCTCTTTGGCAATGTATAAGCCAAGCCCTGTCCCTGTTGATTCAGTAGTGAAAAAAGGTTCAAAAATCCGTTCTTTATCGTCACTGGGTATTCCAGGACCTTTATCAAAAACATTAATAGCAGCGTGCTTGTATGGGTTGGTTTGTTCTTTAGCAATTTCTACTCTAACCCAGCGTTCACCTGTTTTCTTAAAGCTGAAAATAAGTGCATTGTCGATAATGTTTGAAAGTATTTGGCGTAACTGTACTTCATCAAAAGGTGCGTGTACTTCTGAATCCGGTTTATCAATAAGAAATATAATATCATTGGCAAACTTGTCTAGATAATCTTCGCGTAATTCCTCAATAAAATCATTTAAATGTATCTTGGTGGGGTTGTATTGTTTGTTTTTTGACATTTCCAGAATATTTGAAATGGTGTTGTTAATCCGAGTGATGTGTTTTTTTGAGATATCCAGTAGATGAATATCTTCTGTAGAGTGTAGTTCTGGTGATTCTTTCAGGAGTTGAAGTGAGTGACTGATGGCGCTCAAAGGGTTTCGTATCTCATGAGCAATACTGGCTGATAGCCGTCCTAGTGAGGCAAGCTTTATTTGTTGGGCGTGTTGTGAAATTTCAGCGACACCTTCAATAAAGGCTATAACATGTTCTTTGTAGTTCAGATAAGAGAAGCTTACTTGTATATCATTCAGTTCGCCACCAAGAATAATATTTTGATGATGTATGGTTGGGTCATTCTGCCATTTTAGATAAATGTTATAGAGTTGAGTGTCCCGAATGTGCTGAATGTGTTTTATGCCCAGGTATTCTTCTGAGGCATCATTGGTGAGCGTAATACGGCCTTCTGTACTGAATATAATGAGCCCGGTTCTGATTCGTTGAACGATATGTTGAGAGATGATAGCCATTTCCCGGGCGTGTAGTTCACTTTCGTAGGCATCTTGTTCCGTTGCTCTTATTCTGCGTGCGATAGCTTGCATGCTGAGTGAAACGATAAAAAATACAATACCTAGTAATCCTGCCTGTATGAATTGACTTTGCTGGAAGTTGTTATCCAGAGAAAAGCCAGCCATGTTTGTTAAAGTGGCAAGCGTTGCGAAAGCGGCGAAAATAGTTGCAAGACCTCCACTAAAAAACATACCGGCAACGGCGATTGGAATAGTTTGAAGAAAGGCAATTTCAGTAGAAAATGTATGTCCAAAATAAACGAGTGCTAGAATAAATAGCTCATCAACAAGAATGGCAAAGAAAACCATAGGAGTCGAAAAGGTATATCTCTTATAGTGGTGGACGATGGCTTGAATAATTGTGGCAAAAAAGTAAATGCTGGCTATAAGTAAAAAGCTTGAATATTCAAAGCTGTCTTTAATTTGGAAAGACGTATCTATAAAGGATATGCCAATAAGAATGATGGAAAGAACAATTCTGAAGTATGAATAAACTGCAAGAAGAGGCCCGGTCTGACTATTTTCAGTTGAAAACATTGAATAATCTCATTATATAAATAACGACAGTTGTGTTGCTATATCATGTTTAATCATAGTGTAGTATGGCTACTGTAATAGTTAAACTGCATTTTACAGGTTCTGGTTATTCATCAAATATTGAGGGAAGTACTCCTGTAGTACGATATATTTCTGCCCCTTTTTTTATTCTTTCAAAAAACACCCGATAAGATTGTTGCATCGACTTTTCCCCGGCCGAGTATTTAATGGCCAGTTCCAGCATTGTTATAGATTCGTCAAAGTTGGTCATTTTATAGTGATAAAGCGCGTAATAAAATAAAGTGCGTGATCGGGTTGGGGCCAGTTTCAAACTTTCTTCAAGGTAATGCGGTACCTGCTCAAGGTTATCACTCGTCAAGATGTCAAGGTAAGCGATGTTGGCCAGCAGGGTAGGAACATATTCAATATTGATCTCTGTGTGCAAGGCTTGTTGGTATAAGACCTTAGCCTCTTCAAATCTTTCCATGGCCAGCATGGAACTACCCTGAAGCTCAATAATATTGCCGTCTTTTTCTTCAATGGTTTCAGCAAGATCATAAGCGGCCTGGTAATTTTGAAAGCGAAATAGTGTTAGGGCAAGTGCTCGGGCAGTTTCTTTATGGGGGGTTGTATGATATGTCCATGTCC
>CBDUPD010000108.1:0-7047 GCA_965368985.1 uncultured Spongiibacteraceae bacterium
TCTTTCTCAAGCTGCAGGTTGGCACTTTTCAATGTTTTATATTCATTGAGAATCATTGCGCCTGGTTTGATATAAACTTCTGCCTGTTCTCCATCAACAATTACCAGATTCTCTTCAGAAAAGACCTGAGTATTACTCACTCCCAGAACTGCCGGTATACCCATCGCGTTAGCTAATACCGCAACATGCGACAATACAGAACCGGCCGTTGAAATTACGCCTTTTAAATATTCAGCGGGGATAGATGCAATATCCGAAACACTGATCTGTTTCCCAACCAGTATAATATCTTCCTTAATTACTGTGGGATCTCTATATCCCCCTTCCCAGGCAGCCAACAACTTATTTCCAATCAAGTGTACATCTTCATGTCTTGCCCGGAGGTATTCGTCTTCCATACCCAGAAACACCTCTTCAAAATGCCGAGTGGCTTTTCGAATAGCGCCAGGAACCCAATTACCTTCCTTTATAGACTCTTCAACATACTGGCTATATGCAGGATCAGATAACACCATCTTATAAACATTGAAAATATTGCTGATATTAATTCCCACAGAATCACCTAATGCCAGCTGTTCCTGATCAAGCTGATTGATCACCGTTTTAACCAGCTTTCTCCACTCTTCAATAGCTGTTGAAATATCCTCACACGGTTTATCCGTTATACTCTCCATATTATCATTCGAGATAATATAACACTTGCCTATGCCGATACCGGGAGCACCTTTTAAACCCACTACTGTTCTTAAGGCCTTATGTTTGCCGACAGGCGACGGAATACTAATTGACAGCAATGCCAATTGAGAGGCCAGTGTAACCAGAAAGCTTTCTTCATCCTGGGAAAACTTTCTTTTCTGGCAACTTTGAACAACAAGTACGCCTGTTACCTCCCCTTTGCTTACTAGCGGTACGGCACAAAAACCATGAAACCTTTCTTCTTCGGCTTCTGCCACAAAAAAGTAGGCTGAATGCTGTTCAGCATCATCAATATTGACCGGATGCCTGGTTGATGCAACCAGACCAACCAACCCTTTACCTTCCGGAATTTTAAGTACTTTAACAACACTTGCAGCAAGACCACGTGATGCCAGCAGTTCCATTTCTCTAGCATCATTGATCATATATAAGCTACATACATCAACATCCATAATCTGGCTAATGGATTCAACAATAATATTTACCTGATTTTCAGATGAATCAGCCAACGAAACTGCTTGAACAATACGGGCCACTTCTTGTATAGAGTTTTTCATAACTAACGGGCTCCGGGCCAATCCGGCCTTCAGGATATCAGGGGACAAAGTGCAACAGAGAATATCAGATGATACACAGCTTCGGCATTACCATATCAGTTGCTATATAAAACTAATTTTTATTAAAGACAAGAATTTTTTAAAGTGTTTTGGGTTTGAAACACAAGACAAAACACCATGGAACCTGGCTATTCTCCAAGAAGATTCTCAGGGTCCAATAATTGCTTTAATTCACTGTCACTCATTTCGGTAATTTCTTTTGCTACGTCAATTATAGGCCTTTTTTGATGATAGGCTTTTGTAGCAATTTCGGCGGCTTTTTTATAGCCAATCATGGGAGTCAATGCTGTCACCAAAACAGGATTGATTGCCAATACCTTTTTCAAGCTTTCTTCATTAACCGTGAAGCTTCTGATAGCCTTGTCTGCCAATGATGTCATCGCATTAGATAGCAATTCAATACTTTGTAACAAATTATAAGCAATAACCGGCAGCATCACATTCAACTGAAAGTTACCCGACTGACCTGCGATAGTTATTGTTGCATCATTCCCTATCACTTGAGCTGAAGCCATTGCCACAGCTTCAGGAATCACCGGATTGACTTTACCCGGCATAATTGATGAACCGGGCTGCAAGGCCTCTAAAGTGATTTCACCAAGGCCTGCCAGAGGGCCTGAGTTCATCCAGCGGAGGTCATTTGATATCTTCATTAATGTAACAGCCAGTGTCTTTAACTGACCAGACAAACCGACTGCAACATCCTGACTGCCTAAACTGGCAAAGAAGTTGTCACTTGGGTGAAATGAAAACCCTGTCGATAAGGAGAGTTTTGCGCAAAACAACTCAGCAAAATCCTCATGCGTATTAATACCGGTCCCAACTGCTGTTCCGCCTGGTGCAAGTGCCGACATCTGATTTTTTGAAAATAGAATAGATGTTTCCACCTGTTTTAGCTGCGCTGCCCAACCTTCCAGCTCTTGACTCATTCTGACTGGCATAGCATCCATCAAATGTGTTCGACCGGTTTTTATATGGCTATTTATTGACGCTGCTTTATCTATGATGACCTGATGCAGATTATTCAATGCGGGCAATAAAGAGTTATTTAGCTCAATAATAGCACTAACATGTATGGCAGTCGGTATAACATCATTGCTACTTTGTCCTAAATTAACATCATCATTCGCATCAATCGTCTTGCCGGTATCCCTACTTGCCAGCGAAGCAATCACTTCATTCATGTTCATATTTGAACTAGTGCCCGAGCCTGTTTGAAACACATCAACCGGAAACTGGTCGGCATGTTGATTTTCAAGAATTTCCTGGCAGGCTTTTATAATAGCCTGCGCTATCTCTTGTGGAAGCAAGTCTAATTCCTGGTTGGTTTCTGCCGCTGTTTTTTTTATCAATGCCAACGCATCAATAAAGGGTTTTGGCATAACAAGCCCACTGATAGTAAAATTCTCTATCGCTCGCTGGGTTTGCGCTGAATACAATGCGTCATCAGGAACATTAACATCCCCCATACTGTCTTGTTCTATACGAAAATCTTTCATAGCTTCTAACCTTTCTGTTAAAGCTTGTTATTTTATAGATGTCAGCGCAGCATAATATCAAGGTGATCAACAAGGTCTGTCCACTCTGCATCATCATTTATTGCCTGCTTGATAAAAGCCACTTGGGAGGAATTCCAGAATCCCGCCTCATGTAGCTCCATTTCCGAAGGTAATGGTGCGTGGCTACTAATAAACACCTCTATACCCTTTTCAGAGCTATCTAACCCCAGTTGATCAAATAACGAGGCTAGCGAATAAATTGACCTGCCCATAATATCTCCTTAACTGTCAGCCCATGACACGTCAGCGCAACTTTTTAACAGACTATTTTTAATTCCGGGAACCTATCCACAATAGGTAATTATAACCACTTCTTCCGCTTGAAAAGCCAGATTTGACCTACTGCTATTACAGTCAACATGACACAAAATATGGTAAATGCCCACTGGTTTTCTGTTCCTGGTATTCCACCAACGTTTATACCAAGCAACCCCGTTAAAAGCCCTAACGGCAAAAAAATACCGGCTACGATAGATAACACATACATGGTTTTATTCATTTGTTCTGTAATTCGACTATTCAGTTCTTCTTGTATTACAGTCGCGCGTTCTCTAATCGCGTCAAGGTCTTCAACATATCTTGTCGTACGGTCAGCTATTTCCCTAAGGCGCATTCGATCCATCTCACTTAACCAATTAACTTTTTCATTATAGAGACGGGTCATTACATCACGCTGAGGTGACAAATAACGACGCATGGAAATTGCAAGCCTGCGTATACTCGATATATTTTTTCTAAGATCATCAATTTTTTCTGTCAACATGTCGTCTTCCAGTGCATCAACAGCATCATCTACTTGAGAAATAACTGTACCCATTCGCAGTACCAGCTTATCCGATAATTGCTCAAGAAACTCACCTGCACTTTTTGGTCCATCTGCCGCCATTACCGCCTGACGCAGGTCATCTATTGCCATAACCCGACGATGCCTCAAGCTTACAATACGGTTTGAGTCTATCCAGCAGCGAATCGATATCATATCTTCGGGGTCTGAATCGGGATTGAGATTAACACCTCGAAGAATAGCCAACATTCCCTCTTTATGAACCAGACTTCTTGGGCGTGTTTCTTCTGCTGTTAATGCCTCGACTATAACAGGGTCAATCTCACTATCATTGAATAACCAGTCTCTGGCAGCACTCTCGGTATAATCCATATGAACCCACAACAATCCATGATCTGACTTCCGGTTTTTAATCGCATCAAAGTTCAGATCTTTTCCTCCGCCATTTCGATCAAGCTCGAAAGCAAATATCAGCCCATTCTCACTCATAACATTGTTCCTATGTGATATCTACCCAATTTATTATTGTATTTAAAGTAAATGCTATCAACATGGCTAATACCTGATTAAAAGGCTTTTACTTGATGTGTATATCCCTTTGCGGAAACGGGATTTCAATATTGTGCTCTGCGAGACTGGTCTCAATCTCCCATAAATAAGTAGCCACAAGTGCTCCGGGACGAGGGTTCTTCCTTGGATCTACCCATACAACCAACTGAAAATCAAGACTACTATCTCCGAAATTAGCCAGTAACACATCAGGACTGATACTCTTTCCTATATTATTTTCTCCATAAAGAGTAAAAGGAACACGCTCGGCAGCTTCCAAGGCTGCCGTTTTTACCAGCTCTTTATCTGAACCATAAGCAACACCAAAGGGAACAATCACACGACGAACCGGATCATCAAGTGTCCAGTTAGTCACACGACCATTAACAAATTCCGAGTTGGGTACTAACACATCAAGATTGTCACGGGTCTTTATTCTTGTGCTACGTATATTGATTTCCATCACTGTTCCGCACATGGAGTTATCCAACTCTATAAAGTCTCCTACTTTTAAACTGCGTTCAAAAAGAATAATAATACCCGAGAAGAAATTATTAAAAATCGATTGCAGCCCAAAACCTATACCAACACTCAATGCAGTGGCCAACAGAGCCAGATGAGTCATATCAATACCCAGAGCACTTAATGCGACAACCAGACCTAACGCCAGAAAGGCATAGTGACAAAAGCGTTCCAACACATAGATAGATGGCGCATCATTCTCATCAGCTTTACTGCGCAAACGCTCGAAAAAGCGCCTATTACCTTTCAGCAGTAAAAAAATAACAACCAGTACGAATAAAAAGCCAATCAGGTTTGATACCAGTATGGTTGATTCACCAAACTTGAGTACGGTGAAACTCAAAAATTCAGACAGATTTTCTAACTGCATACAATAAGCCCCTGCATATTCCCCGATAACTCCAGCAACATCAGATAAGTACGATAGTCGCCAGCCCCAAAAAGATAAAAAAGCCAGCAACATCTGTAACTGTCGTTAGAATAACTGAACCTGCCAATGCCGGATCAATACCCTGCCGATCGA
The DNA here is from genome assembly GCA_965368985.1 of uncultured Spongiibacteraceae bacterium. GTDB lineage: Bacteria > Pseudomonadota > Gammaproteobacteria > Pseudomonadales > DT-91 > CAZTZY01. The sequence goes on from CBDUPD010000108.1 coordinate 5,251, forward strand.
GCAGTACGGGTATCATTACGCCCGATATAGCTGCTATTAACATATTCGCAAGAATGGCAAATGCAATAATCATCGCCAATTTAAGGCTTTCAAACCAGAAAAAACAGGCACCCGCAACAACTACCGCCCATAATATGCCATTCATCAAACTAACTGATATTTCTTTAATGCCCAGGTCTTTTGTATTCACATCACTGAGCTGACCTGTAGCAAGCCCTCTTATTGCCAGAGTCAGTGTCTGGCTTCCGGCTATACCACCCATACTTGCAACAATTGGCATAAGAACAGCCAAGGCAACAACTTCGGCAATTGTCGCCTCAAATAGACCTATCACTGCAGCTGCAATAAAAGCCGTCACCAGATTAATACCCAACCAGACAGCTCGACGACTTGAGCTTTTAATTACAGGCGCAAACAGGTCTTCATCGGAAACATTACCCAAATGTGATAGTTGTCCTTCAAAATTTTGTTGAACCAGAGCCATTGCTGTGACGTAAGAAAACACACCCTGCATACACCCGTTTTCATCAACAACAGGCAGGTGATTCTCTTGAGAACCCTTCAGGAGATTTACAGCTTCAAGTGGCTCCATATCGGCGAGCAAGGAGATATCATCATTCTGCATGATATCTTCTATCTTCGACCTTCTTGGTTTTAATGCCAATAAATGCATATCTACGCTACCCAGAAGATTATCGTCATCATCGACAACATAGATTCTATCAGTATAAAACTGATCATCGAGGTTTTTCAGATCAAGAATAATATCAGCCACAGTAGCACTACCTAAAACAACCAGCGCATCATAGGTAATATATCGACCTAGCTGATCCTCGTTGTACTCCAGGGCAGTTGTTACCTGATCATGCTTTAGCGGGCTGAGCTTTTTAAGAATGCCTCTGACTATTTTTTCCGGAAGGAAATCAATAAAATCAATAATTTCATCAGAACTACTATTTTTTGCCAGGCTCATCAGTTGCGCTGAGGTCAAACCGCCAAGTATCTGTTTTCTGGCATCTGGCCGCATTTCTGCAAGCACTGCCCCTCTATGGCCAATTGTCACAAACTGCCATACATCTCCTCTTAAGCGTGAGGGGGTCGACTCCAGAATCAAAGACCAGTCGAGATCACTGAGAAACTGTGCATCAAGAGGTAATGAGGGGGCCTCAGCCTCTATCGACTCAATAATCCACTCAAAAATATCATGACGTTGTTCGGTACTTATCATAAACCCTGCTCTATACGGTAAAATATATTCATAGACTCAATTGGCAACTAACGTTTATCTATTGGTGGCACTATGCCCTTAAGTAAACGACCCAATATATCTGTACCTGTAATTATGCGTTTCTTTTCTGCCCACACCAACAAAACATCATGTTCAAGAATACCACTACTATTATTGTATATTTTTTCATTCTCTTTTATTTGCCATATGGCATCGCCTAAAGATGTTGTTTCATCAGTAATCACCAGCGGCCTATGGCAATACCGATAGGCATTAAATTGTTCTGGCTCAAATATTGCCGACTTTAAACAATTATTGGCATCTATCACATACTTTGGCCAACCGGTATCATCAACCAGAATCACCCAACTTTGCCCGGACTTATGCAGCTGCAGTAAAAAAGGATCCTCAGCATTACACTCTATATCAGGTAAAACTGCATTACCCTCTTTCATTGGCAGTCTTATTATAGAATTCGGGTAAATCAGCTCACCTTCATCAGTTACCGGCAGATCATCAATAGCAAGAAAGTTTAAAGCGCCAACACCTTCCACATGATCGACTTCGGT
>CBDUPD010000109.1:0-6960 GCA_965368985.1 uncultured Spongiibacteraceae bacterium
ATCGCTATCGGGCGGAACAGGTTGTTGACGGTATTATGGTGCTATTAAGAAGCTTGCCCGAAGAAGTATTATCTTTCGTGCCAGCAAAGATTGATCCCGATGAAACCGTCATGATGGTATCCATGAGTGAAGCGACGGTTACAGATCCCAGCCTTTCTACTGAACCGGCCGTAAAGATTCTAGAAGAAGATACCGGTAAAATCGATAGCCGCAAACCTGAACAGACTCCTGAACCCGAAAAAATCAGGGAACCCGGACCACAACACGACTCTCTAATCATCTCAAAAAAATCGATTAAAATTGGTTCCAGCATAGTTGCGCTGCTGTTACTGCTTTTTCTATTGTTTTTATTTCCCAAAACCGACCAGAACAACACGCCGGCCCTGGTTGATACTAAAAGCCATAGCGAGAGAGCCATTGATTCTGTCAAAGTTGCCAAACCTGAAATAGAAAAAGCCGAACAAACTAAAAAAACCGAGGCTGTGACGAAGAAACCGACACCTGTTACAAAAACAGTAGAAACAAAACCAGCTACCGAGACAAAAGTTGTTAGCACCAAGGCTGTACCAACACCAAACGTCACCACTCAAAAAACTATGGCTACTAAAACGTCAACTACCAAAACTATAAAATCAGGCACCAATCTTTTTCAAGATGTTTTATCATCAGGCTCAAAAGCACCTGAAATGGTTCGTATCCCCCCTGGATCATTCTTGATGGGCTGCAAGGATTTTCTCTGCGACACAGATAACCAGCCACAACACTCTGTTACCTTCAAAAAAGCTTTTGCCTTATCAAAATATGAGGTGACCGTTGCTGACTATAAACGTTTCACTAAAGCTGATTATCGTAAAAGCCCATCGGGCAATGACAATGATGCTGTTACCAATATAAGCTGGAAAGATGCCAAGGCCTATACAGAATGGCTAAGTCGGGAAACTGGTCAAAATTACCGCCTGCCTTCTGAAGCCGAATGGGAATATGCAGCAAAATCCGGCAAGGATACCGTCTACCCATGGAGTAATTTTCTTGAAGATGACTTTGCCAACTGCAGAGGGTGTGGCAGTGAATGGGATAACATCTCGGTTGCCCCGGTTGGATCATTTAAACCGAATGCATTTGGTTTATATGATATGGCAGGTAATGTCTGGGAGTGGACTGAAGATTGCGTTAATGAAACCTATACTGATGCCCCTGACAATGGCTCTTCATGGACAAAAGGTAGCTGTGATGTTCGGATTATTCGCGGCGGTTCATGGACCAGCGACATAAAATTTATTAAAACTTCATATCGCCATTGGAACAATACCACTATACGCAAGAAAAACTATGGCTTGCGTTTAGCCAGAGATTTATAACGATGAGCACTTATACCAAAAATCACATCAACACTCTCATCAACACTCTTACCAACAACAAGATTATATTATTTGCCGCTGTAAGCTGCGTAATAAGCTCTCAGGCAATAGCAAAAGATGTAATCATTGAACTCTCCATCCAGGAAGCAATGAATCACGAAATGGCTCAAGAAAGACTATTAAAAGATATACCTGTATTCTTTCATACCCAGCAACATGAAAAACCTGCCAAGGAATTCGAATTAATGAATTTGGCCGCAAAAACAAACAAAATCACCAATACAAAAGAAGAAGGCTGCATCAAATCATTTATTGATGTTATCTATGCCCTGCAAGTTAAAACCATGAAAATTGGCGGTAATGCCGTCAGTCATATTGTCTCTAATTATGGCGATGATAGTATTTTCGCCAGCATGACTCACTATCAATGCGGTACCAGCGCCATGGCAACACGTGTAGAGATGGAAGGCATCCCCATACTGCTGGATGACTAATGACTTTCCTGCAATAATATTAAAATTGATCTTTATCGTGCTTTTACAAACAATTCAGCTGGATATAAACCGGGCTCTCTGAAAGATTTCAGGCTGTGATATATCACTCTATTCTTGAGACCTGCTTCACCGAAAAATTATCAACTGCTTTGTTACAGACTCCCTGTCTATCTATTGCCTGCCTATCTACTCCCTGCCTATCTACTCCCTGCCTATCTACTCCGGCACACAAACAGTTGACAACTTTTTGATGCTGGTGGAATTGTACATGTCAAAATCATCGAAACAATTTGCCAGATTTTCTCAGACCTAACACCTGAAAAATATGACAAAAGAAGAACTGCCGTAACAGGAAGCCACAATCAGGCTCTGCATTACATTCTCCCTGCAGACTCGAAACATGCAAATAATGACATATTTACATAATTTAGCCTCCCCAAAAGGCAATTTTGTACTACATTTATAGTACGAATTCTGATTGGGACCTGTTATGAAAAATGATTTCGGCAACATGCTGAAACAGTGGCGTCAAAGGATGAATTTAAGCCAGCTTGACCTGGCAAATCAGTGTGATGTTTCACCCAGACATTTAAGCTTCCTCGAAAATGGAAAAGCCCTCCCCAGCGAAAAAATGATTCACAAACTTGGTGATGCCCTGGCCTTGTCTGAGCATGATATTTTTCTGGCAAAAAAGTATATCGGTATTGATTCCGACACAGAACCCAAAGAACAAGATGACACCCGCGAGGTATTAGACAGAATTTTAGCAAAACATGAACCTTACCCGGCCTTACTTTTTGACCAACACCTGACTGCTGAGTGTGGCAACAACAGTTTAATAAAACTACTCAATACCCTGGGAATCGACACCTCAAAATCTTCATGCCTTACCGATTTTGTTTTTTCACCTGAAGGTTTTTTCTCGTACGTAATCAATCATGAAGAGATTACACTTCCCGTATTAAAATTGGTTAAAATTAAGCTGCAAACCAACCCTGAAGATGAACAACTCAAGCATAATTCCGAAAAAATCCTGAAAAACAAAGCGCTTATCCCACTCTGGGAAAATGAAAAATTGCTATCCAGCCCTGACAAGGCATTTTTCCCTTGCCACCTGAAATATCAGGATAAAGTATTAAAGTGGCAACTGGTTTTAACCTCGCTAGGTACCCCGAGAATTGTGAGCAGGAATGAGCATATTTTTATCCTGTTTTACCCTACTGATAGCTTCACTGAAGAGTTCGCTGAAAACATCTTAAAAAACTAAAGTGTCCAAAACAGAATTTACTTATAACTTTTTGTTATTACTCATTAAAAAACAACTTTTTGCATCAAAGGTAATTGAACTTTACCTCATGTCATAGCTACTCTTTTTGTATATAAAATAAACAATATAAGAATAATAATTATGACTATCCGACTGTTGAAAGCAGTCTGCTGTGTTTTAATCGCACTTTCTGTAACTTCCTGCATCAATGATGTGCATGTACAAGCCCCTGCTGGCAACTTTATGGGGGAGGGTGGAGGCTCAATCGATAAGTTTCTGGGCATACCCTATGCTCAGGCACCTGTTGGTCATTTACGCTGGAAACCTCCGGTAACAAAAGCCCATGTAGGCAACTATGACGCTTCATACAAGCGCCCTAATTGCCCTCAAGGCCCTGGCATGACCGGTGTTTTCATTACCTCAGAAGATTGTCTGTTCATTAACATCTATCGCCCAAAAAACATTACCACCCCCGTACCTGTCATGGTGTTTTTACATGGTGGTGCTTTCGATATTGGCTCAGGCAGTGAAATACAATATGACGGCCAAAGACTCGCCGAACGCGGGGTTATGGTCATAACCGTCAATTACCGCCTTGGTATTCTCGGACACCTGGCCCTCCCTGAATTAACAGCCGAAGGGCTTGCCAATGAAGGTGTTGAGCATTCTGGTAATTATGCCCTGCTTGATCAGGTAAAAGCACTGGAATGGGTTCAAACCAATATCTCATCATTTGGTGGGGATAAAAACAATGTCACTTTGTTCGGGGAGTCTGCCGGTGCCATGAGTACCTGCTACCATTTAGGATCACTTTTATCCAAAGACCTGTTTCATAAAGCTATTCTGCAAAGTGGTAATTGTGAGTTTGCGACCCGCTCATTAGCCGTTGCAGAAACGAACGGCTTAGACTTCGCTACAGATGTCATGGGCTGCCCTGAAATAGGCACCTTAAATTGCATGCGCTCAAAAAGCCCAGGACAGATTAAAGCTGCCATACTCGCTAAAAGACCCGATGCAAGCGCCTTGAGCTTTGATCCCATACTGCCACTGTTTGCTATCAGGGATAATTATTTTATTACCGAACCCACAGTTCGCGAAAACGTGATCGCCCACAGTAATATTTCAACACCCGTAATCATCGGAATTAATAAAAATGAAGGCTCGATGTTTCATTCATTTTCTGTCCCTAGCGTTCAGACTAACGATCAATATTATGCGAAGCTTGATGAATATTATGATGAACCAGCTTTAACCGATGCCAAAGCACTTTATCCTGCTGAAAATTATGCCAAGGCCATCAATGCACTGGCAGATATCGATGGCGACAAAGTACTAACCTGTCCCGCACGCTGGACAGCGGATATGTTAGCTGACAAAGGTCACTCTGTGTATTTCTTTGAGCTGGGGCAGGCAACTGCCACAGGAATGCCGGTAGTAGTTAACCTGTTTACCGGGGGCAAGGGGCCCGACCTTGGGGTTTTCCATAGCCACGATATCGCCTTTGTGTTTGGTATGCCAAGCGTCATCGGCGATGCCTGGCATGCATCAGGCAGGCATACAATGTATATGACACAGGAATTCTGGACCAACTTTGCCAAAAACGGAACACCTACCAGTGATTTTGCCGGACGGTTAGGCGGCCCGACTACATGGCCCACCTATGATAGTACCACCAGAACCTATTACTCTCTGAAAGAAGGCGCTGCTACAGGCACACAATTAAAACAAGCCAAATGTGATTTTATGCAGGCAAATCTCGACCCGTATTTTCATGACCCAATGCCATAAAGCAAACTTTCAAGACGTAAGCACAGCCATAGTCAGGCGGGAAACACAGACTTTCTTCCCGTCTTCAGTGCTGATCTCTATATTCCACACCTGTGTTGAACGCCCGATATGTACTGGCTTTGCTATAGCATATACAAGACCTGATTTAACACTTCGTAAATGGTTTGCATTAATCTCAAGGCCAACACAATGATGACCCGGCTCTGCTGCCATCTGCGCTGCAAAACTGCCTACAGTTTCTGCCAACACTACTGATGCCCCACCATGCAGTATACCCATCGGCTGATGTGTGCGTGGCTCTACCGGCATCGTTGCCCTGATATAGTCATCGCCTACTTCTGTAATTTTAATTCCCAGATATTCCACCAGGGTATTTTTAGAAAAAAACTCGAGCTCTTCGTGGGATAATTTTGATTTCCAGATAGACATGGTTTTCACCATTTATGCTACAAGTGGTTGATGTATTTAGTCGGGCTAAAGCCCGACAAAAGATTTAGAAAGGCCCCGTCATTCCAGCTACATCATCCCAAAAAGCAGACCAGACTTCATCACCATAGATATAAAACACCGTATCATCATGTATCACCGAACGATTTTGATAATATCTGGGGTAATAGTTTGTGTCTTCAGCAGAACGACTTTCAACTACCATACTGCCAACTTCTGTTAGAGTTGCTGTAGACGGGGAATCAACATTTTCAATATCAAACAGGTGCAAACCGGTATCTTGCCACTCTCCCCAGGACCAACTTTGAGGATCTTCACTTTTCATAACATAACGATCAACAGGCAAGGTAAAACGGTGGTAACTATCACTCATCTCAAGATAGGTAAAAGCATGACGTGTTGAAAATACCTGGGAGCTTGTACCCCGATCACCAATACTGATTGAATCAAGCGAAGTGGGTTCCGCAGGATTCGATACATCAAACAGCTCAACCTTTACCCCATCAACAAAAGAAAAAGCACCTTGATCATCGACATCTTTCCCAATACCTAATAACAGCTGATCTGATACAGGGTGCAAAAAATCTGAAAAACCGGGCAACTCCAGCTCACCGGCAATATATGGATCAAGCGGATCACTTAAATCCAGTATATATAAGGGGTCTATTCTTTCAAACGTGACAACATAGGCGCGCTCTCTAAAAAAGCGTACACCATAAAGAGCTTCATTTGGCTTGCCTATCTCTTCAGGTCTGGCCTTGTTTGGCAGAGTAGCAATCACATCCAGCTTTATCGATGTTGCCGATTCACGCAGAATAGTCAGTTTATGATCAATATTATCGACAACCTCAGGAGGTGCATCTACAGCATCTGTCTCGGCGTCACCTAAAAATATAATATCGGAATATTTCCACACCGAGCTGATAACACGCAGATCACCATTGTGCTCACTCAGGTAAAAGTCTGAATCAAGACGATAGCTTAATGAACCTTCAACTTCCCCAGTACCACGATACTCTATATCGTTATTATCAAGAGAAAATTTGTGAATCCATGTTTTCCCTTTCTGCCAGTTAAAGAAGGATATATACATTGCCTGCTCTGACACATACACACCCTGTGTTTCACCGTTATAACAACGTGATTTGAATTGATCAGGGTTATCTAAAGGAACAGCTGTGATTGTTGTAATAATACTATAACCATCGGCTATATCTGTATTACCCAGATAACAATCTGTTGGAGCAAACAGGTTTTTTTTAACATTATCACGCGTTATATTTGGCAGTAAATCAGTTAATGCCACTGCATCAACCTTATCATCATTGGCCTGATCAATTTTATCACCTTCTTCAACACTGTACTCCAACTGCAAGTCAGGCGTGTATCGTGTTATCACATAGAGAGTGTTACCAATGCGACGACTGCTAATCAGGCTACCATCAATGCTGGCATTCCAGCTTTCTGAAACGTTTTCAATATCACTGATATCGAAGAGAGAAATACTGGTTGTCCCCTGTCGCCAAAACCAGGGCATTATCCAGAAATCACCATAAAACCCATACGAAGAGGTTGTTGAGAGTGACACCAGGGTGTCATCTTTTTG
>CBDUPD010000110.1:0-6826 GCA_965368985.1 uncultured Spongiibacteraceae bacterium
GGCTGAACGAGGGCCATTAGTGATGGAGGTTAACTCCTCGCCGGGTCTGGAAGGAATAGAAACAGCTACTGGAAAGAATGTAGCTGGTGCTATTATTGAATTTGTAGAAGAAAATGCCAAGCCCAACCGTACTCGTACCAAGGGTAAGGGTTAGGTCGGTTATAGTTAAACTTGTTTGGTGATAATAAATGAAAAATAAGCCTATTGAAATTGGTGGCGTAACTGTTATGCCCGGTGAGCAAAAGACTATTGATATTCCTCTGGCTGCCATGGTTACACATAATAACGTAGGAATGACAGTGCATGTTATCCATGGTAAGAGAGCAGGCCCTTGCTTGTTCGTGAGTGCGGCAATTCATGGTGATGAAATTAATGGTGTAGAGGTTATTCGTCGTCTGCTTAAGTATAAACAAATGAACAGATTGGCAGGTACTCTTATTGCCATTCCGATTGTTAATGTTCATGGATTTATAACACATACACGCTATTTGCCAGATGGCCGTGATCTTAATCGTAGCTTCCCTGGAAGCAGCAAGGGGTCGCTGGCAGGAAGAATGGCTAATACGTTTCTGAAAGAGATTGTGCAAAAGTGTACACACGGAATTGATCTTCACACCGGTTCAAGGCATCGTGATAATCTTCCCCAGATCAGAGCCGATATGAGCAATGAAATAGTGAAACAGTTAGCCACTGCTTTTGGGGTGCCGGTAATTATAGATTCCAAGATACGTGATGGGTCTTTGCGTCAGGCAGCAAGTGATGCAGGTATTCCCATATTACTCTATGAAGCTGGTGAATCCCTCCGCTTTGATGAGTTGGCTATACGTGCTGGTGTTCGTGGAGTACAGCAAGTAATGAGAACATTAGACATGTTGCCAAAGTTGAAACAGAGAGAAGGAAAAAAGCCTCCGATTATCTCTTCGAATACATCCTGGGTGCGGGCTCCCTCGAGTGGTATTCACCGAGCGTTGGTTCCAATGGGTGCAAGGGCGGAGAAAGGCGGTATTTTAGGCGTAATAGCTGATCCTTTAGGACAAAGTGAATACCATGTTTTGGCCCCTGAAGAAGGTATTGTGATCGGTCGAAGCAATTTACCCCTGGTGCATGAGGGTGATGCCTTGTTTCATTTGGCGTACTATAAAAAAAGAACAGAAGCTGTATTGGGCCAGGTTGAGAGTTTCCAGGAAAAGTTGGAGCCTGAAGTGCCAATGAGTGCACCAGTAGAATCCAGTGAAGGGCCGATTCAATAATTTTAGCAGGGATTATTCTATGGATAATCCTTGCAATTTTGAGTATAAACGTCAAATTTTCACAAATACCACAAATAAAAAAGGCCACCTGTTTTTTCAGGTGGCCTTTTTATTTGGTGGAGCCGGCGGGAATTGAACCCGCGTCCATCCGTTCGCCATTAAAGGCTCTACATGCTTAGTTCCCTGAATTAGTTTAACCGTTAGCAGCCCCGGGGCAGGACGTTAACAGCGATCTTGATTAGTTTTAACAACGCCACTCCAAGCAAGCTTTGTTGCGATCCAATTCTATATGACAGTCAATATCGCGGTATTGGCACCTTGGTATTGACCGACAGAGGCGAACCTCTGTTAAAGGTTTATGCGGCTAGCGCGTAACCTTCGTAGTTATCGTCGTTTGCAACTATAACATTTGCAGCTTTGGATTTACGTGATTGGCTACCATCACGGCATGCACCATTTAATCTTGAGACAGTTGTCGAATCCAAATCGGCCCCAAACTTGTCGTTTTACTTTCATTGCCGGTTTGCCTTGAAAGTAAATCTAAATTCCGGTTTTTGGTTTCTGTTGTCCCGGTCGATATGACAACATTTCTTGCCTAAAGTTCAATTTAGCAGGGCGATTATCCGCTTTGCTTGTTCTTACGTCAATTTAAACGTCGGTTCATATTAAAAGCGGGGAGTTTTCACTCCCCGCCTGTGATTCAGTGGGTTTTGCCATTAATGGCGATAGTTTGTGGTTTTTTCTCTTCGGGTACTTCCCGGTAGATGTTGATGGTTAACAGGCCATTGTTGAGGTCTGCGCCCTTTACTTTCATATTATCTGCCAGGCGGTAGCTTTGTTCAAAAGCCCGTTTGGCTATGCCACGATGCAGATAGGTGGTTTCATCATCTTCTTCTGTTTTGGTTTCGTGTTTGCCAGATACTTTCAGGCGTTCATTTTCTATGGTGATTTCGATGTCACTCTCATCATACCCGGCAACAGCCATTGCTATCTGGTAATCATTTTCACCTGTTTTTACGATGTCATAAGGTGGAAAAGTGGGTTTGTGTTGTGTCTCTGTGGCAACGTTTTCAAACAGATCGTTGAAGCGGTCAAAACCAACAGATTGACGGAATAATGGTGATAAAGTTGTTAAATTACGTGCAGTAGCCATTTCGGCCTCCTTAATAATAAGCAAGGTAATTATTCGCATGCCGGCCACTTACCTCTATTGGTAGTTTCTTCAGCATGTTAATAATATGTAGTTATTAAGATAGCGCTATCTAACTTTGGGGTATTCATTGAATCACCCTTGTAACAGTTATAAGGGCGTTAGGTTTGTTTTCAAGGGGGCTTATAAAATTTTTTATATTTTTTTGCAGGAGTCCGTTCCTGTATATTGGTATTACTGATTTTTTTGAAGGATGCGGTGTTTTTCTTTATTCCAGTCGCGTTCTTTTTCTGTGGCTCGTTTATCGTGTTGCGCCTTACCTTTGGCGAGAGCGATTTCTGCTTTAACCAGATGGCCTTTCCAGTAGAGTTTGGTGCAAACACAGGTTTGGCCTTTGGCTTCAACTGCCTGAATCAGTTTGCTGAGCTCGCGTTTGTTAAGTAGTAATTTTCGAATGCGATTGGGTTCGGTCACAAAATGCGTTGAGGCTGTGGGTAGTGGGGTGATAACAGTGCCCATCAGGAAGGCTTCGCCATTTTGAAAGTAGACATAGCTATCAACTAGTTGTACTTTTCCTTCGCGCAGGGATTTAACTTCCCAGCCTGCAAGTACAAGGCCAGCTTCGTATTTGGTTTCTATAAAGTAATCGTGTCGCGCTTTTCTGTTTTCTACGATTACGTTGCTAGATTGTTTGGGTTTTTTCTTTGCCATTTGGTAATGATCCTGACCTCAGTAGTTGATCGGATGACTGGGTTGTTTGTGTTAATATGTGAAAATACGTTGTACTTCTTGTTTTCAGCTTATTGGTTACTGTGCCTAATCATTCGATAGCACATTTATTGAAGCCGCTAACTTCGCCATAAAAGCTCGTAATAGCCAGCTATTAGTCGCTTTTCTTGTTGTGTTATCGAATTCACTAAATGCGCTCTCAAATGGTTTCAACTACCGAGATCAGGATTATAAAGTGATTGTTACCGCTTGTGTAATATAGTTGAATTCATGAGAATAGATTTTTTGGTTATTTGAGTTATTTATGTCCCATATTCATCGTAATGCCTTATTGCACTATACCGATCAGCAAATGTTTGATCTGGTGAATGATGTGGCTTCTTATCCTGAATATATGGATGGTTGCATGGCGGCGACGGTGCATGAGCAATCAGAAACCTCAATGACGGCAACGCTTAATCTTGAGAAGCGTGGGGTGAAATTGAGTTTTACCACAACAAATGTGTTGGATGCTCCAAAATCAATTGTGATGAATTTGCAGGATGGCCCATTTGATTCATTTGACGGGCGCTGGTTTTTTCAGCATTTGAATGAGGAGGCCTGCAAGGTTATTCTTGATCTGCAGTTTTCCATGTCGAACAAGGTGGCGGGTTTGGCGGCAAAAAAACTGTTTGATACGGTGAGTAATAATATGGTCGATGCGATGGTGCAGCGAGCCAAAGATGTTTACGGCAAGTAAGGTTTAGTGATATGTCAGAAAAGATGATTTCTATAGAAGTGGCTTATGCCTTGCCTGAACAACAGCGAATTGTAACGGTTGAGGTGCCTGAGGGTACGATGGCTTTTGATGCCGTGGTGCAGTCTGATATCAAGAAATTTTTCCCGGATATTGATCTTGAAAACTCGAAAATGGGCCTGTTTGGCAAGGCGATCAAGCCTAAAACACATGAGCTGTCGGCGGGTGATCGTATTGAAATCTATCGCCCGTTAATCGCTGACCCTAAAGCTTCGAGAAAAGCCAGAGCAGCCAAGGCTCAGGCCGCAAAATAGCCAACGATTTTTAATCGTTTACCTTAACCTCTTCGTACTCTTTTTTCTCGATATTGGCTAAAACATCACCATTAAAAGTCAGGGTGATGCGCTCTCTGGTTAATATGCCTTTTCCGGTATTGTAGCTATAAAAATAATCCCAGCGATTCTGGTTAAAAGTATCCTGGGTCATTGGTGTGCCTAGCAAATATTTCACCTGACGCTGTGTCATGCCAACCTTTAACTGTCCGATTTTCTCCTGATCATCAATAACGTTGCCTTGTTCGACATCGATTCGATAAACCCACGGAAAGTGATGATGGCTGCAACCGCTGACAAACAGTAGGGAGATAAGGCTAATTGTGACGAAGATTCGTTGCATATCGTTGATGGTTCTCATAAGTTTAGATAACATGAGTATAAAGTCATGTAGTGCGGCGTATCATATCGCATTACATCTTCAGAATCTAAGGGCGAATGAATGTCTACCGAGAATCAGGAACTTCGTAAAGCAGGCCTCAAGGTAACGTTGCCGCGAGTTAAAATCTTGCAGATATTAGACAGCGCGTTAGAGGAAAGTTCTCATATGAGTGCTGAAGACGTGTATAAAACCTTGCTTGAGGCAGGTGAAGATGTGGGTTTGGCAACGGTTTACCGGGTATTAACCCAGTTTGAAGCGGCTGGTCTTGTGGAGCGTCATAACTTTGAAGGTGGGCATTCGGTTTTTGAAATGTCTCGTGGTGAGCATCATGATCATATGGTGTGTGCTGAAACCGGGCAGGTTCTGGAGTTTTTTGATAAGGATATTGAGCGCTTACAGCGGGAAATTGCAGCTAAACACGGTTTTGATCTGGTTGATCACAGTTTGATTTTGTATGTGAAGCCGATTGAAAAGAAATAGAAAAACCGGCATTACATTTCTTTGTCGGGATAAATCCCGACTTACAATAAAATATTATTGAATTCTGGAGCGTAGGACATGCTCTGGTTCGACAACTAGTCGTTATGTCAGACCGGTTTCCAGCATCTCTTTTGCATGATCCAGTGTTGCCTGGGTAATTTCTTTTCCGCCCAGCATTCTGGCTACTTCTTGCACCTTGCCTTTTTTATCGAGTACCGTTACGGAGGTGTTGGTTGTGCCTGATTTCTGTGTTTTGGCAACAAAGTAGTGCTGGTTTGCTTGTGCAGCAACCTGTGGTTGGTGGGTGACACAGATAATCTGTGCCGACTTGCCCAGTTGTTTAAGCAGTCGACCAACCACTTCAGCGGTAGCGCCACCTATACCAACATCAACTTCATCAAATACCAGTGTAGGAATAGTTGATGCCTTGGCGGTTATTACCTGTATGGCCAGGCTGATGCGTGATAGCTCACCACCAGAGGCAATTTTGTGTAAGCCTTGAGGTGGTAGCCCTGGATTGGTGCTAACCAGAAATTCAACGGACTCATACCCTGATGCTCTTGGGCTTTCATTGTCTGTATTCAGTAGCGGAACAAACTCGCAATTGGCCATGCCCAGAGCTTTAAGTTGTTGCTTGATTTCATAGGCAAGATTATCGCTGGCGGTTTCACGTATTTGTGTCAGTTGACGAGCCAGACCATGATAGGCCGTCTGTTCTTTTATTGCTTCTACGCCCAGAGCCTGAATTTGTTCTTTGCTGTTTTCAAGTGAATGCAGCTCGTTTTTCAGGTTGAGTTGTACGTTTAACAGTTCTTGAGGCGTTACCCGGTGTTTTCTGGCGAGGTCATGAATACTGGCCAATCGGCTTTCGATCTCATTCAGGTTGCCAGTGTCACCATTGGCATGTTCCAGTTGGTGGCGTAGTGACTGGCAGGCTTCCTGAAGTTGAATGCTGGCACTATTGATAAGCTCGTAGGCATCCTGAATATCTGATGAGTGCTCGGTAAGATTGCCCAGAAGCTGTTCACACTGGTGGAGTTGATCGATCAGTGCGCCTTGTTCGTTATCTCTGCAGATCATCAGAGTCTGCTGACACGCTTCCTGGAGAGATTCGGCATTAGCCATCATGCTATGCCTTCTTTCAAGCTGTTCGTATTCAGCTTTTTGCAGGTTTAATTCTTTGAACTCAATTAATTGAAACTCAAGATATTCCTTGCGACTATCTGCTTCGTTACTCTGGTTTTGCAGCTCTTGTATCTTTTTGGCGATGGCCTGCCATTTTCTAAAGTGAGCATTTACCTTGCTTAACAGCGGTTGGCAATCGGCGTAGGCATCCAGCAGGGTTTGGTGATATTCACGTTGCAGTAGTTGGTGGTGAGCATGCTGACTGTGTATATCTACCAGTAGTATACCGAGAGATTTGAGAGTTTGCAGATTGACGGGCTGCCCGTTAATAAAGGCTTTACTGCGGCCCTCTTTGGTGACAACTCGGCGCAGAATGCAGTCATCTTCAATTTCAAAATCGTGTTGTTTAAGCCATGTGGTAGCTTCTGGCAGTTGGCAGAGGTCAAATACAGCACGAATGTCGGCTTTTTCTGCGCCATAGCGAACGTAATTGCTATCTGCCCGGGCGCCCAGTGCAAGACTCAGGGCGTCAAGTGCAATCGACTTGCCTGCGCCGGTTTCACCGGTGATAGCGGTCATTCCACTTTTAAACTCAATATTGAGTTTTTCGGCAATGGTGAATTGTGAAATGGATAATCCGGT
>CBDUPD010000111.1:0-6803 GCA_965368985.1 uncultured Spongiibacteraceae bacterium
ATCCAATTTATATAAGGTAAGATTTATACGGTGATCAGTTACACGCCCCTGAGAATAATTATAGGTACGGATACGCTCTGATCGATCACCTGAGCCCACAAGACTTTTGCGCTCATCAGCCTGCGCCTTGGAAGCAACATCTTGAGCACCTTGTTTTAAACGAGCCTGCAATAACGACATGGCCCGGGCCCGATTTTTATGCTGTGAACGCTCATCCTGACACTCTACAACCAGGCCACTGGGAATATGCGTCAGACGTATTGCTGAATCTGTTTTATTAACGTGCTGACCACCGGCGCCAGAAGCACGAAAAGTATCCACCTTCAGGTCCGCTTTATTAATTTCAATCTCTTCCAGTTCGTCAGGCTCCGGCATAACAGCGACAGTACAGGCTGATGTATGCACTCGCCCCTGGGATTCTGTTTCCGGTACACGTTGCACACGATGCGCACCCGATTCAAATTTCAAATTGGCATACACATCATTTCCTACAACGCGAGTAATAATCTCTTTGTATCCACCATGTTCACCTTCACGGGCATTGACTACTTCCACCTTCCAGCCCTGGGTTTCTGCATAGCGTGAATACATACGAAACAGATCACCTGAAAAAATCGCCGCCTCATCGCCACCCGTGCCCGCTCGTATTTCAAGAAACACGTTATGGCTATCATCAGGATCTTTAGGGATTAATAAACGCTCAAGCTCTGCCTCCTGGACATCGCGCGCCTCTTCAGCCACACCCAACTCTTCTTTACCCATGGCACGCATTTCAGCATCTTCGTCATCACATAAGACTTTAGCCTCATCAATATCTTCAAGTGTTTGTTTATAGGCGGCAAACGCTTTAACAACAGGCTCAATCTCTGAATACTCTTTTGACAAGGTTCGAAAACGATTCTGATCAGCCATAGTTTCAGGATCACTTAACAAGTGACCTATCTCCTCATAACGATCACCCAGCATTTCCAGTTTTATTGAAATCGACTCTTTCATTCACTCTTCTCATCAAAGCTGTCGATATCAAGATCAAACAACTTTATAAATTCTGCAATGGTATTATGATTACCTTCTGCGCTTGCTTTCTTCAAACCTGTTGATGGCGTATGAATCAACTTATTGGTTAATAAACGCGCCATATTCTCTAACACTTTTTCTGCATCATTGCCTGAGGCTAATTGTTTAAGGGCTTTCTGCAATTCAATCTCACTAATATTTTCAGCCTGCTGTCGAAAAGCCTTTATAATTGGCACAACATCGTTCTCGCGCTGTAAATGTCGAAACGCCTTAACACCTTCTGCAACAATCAGGTCTGCTTTTTCGACTTCATTCAGTCGTGCCTTTTTATTCTCATCAATAATATCCCGCAAGTCATCAACGGTATAAAGATAAACATCCCTCAAGCTGCTCACTTCAGGCTCAATATCACGAGGCACGGCAATATCCATCATAAACATCGGTCGGCGTTTACGTTTGCGAATGGCCTGTTCCACAGCACCCTTTCCTAATACCGGTAACTGGCTGGCTGTTGATGAGATAACAATATCAACCTCAAACAATCGCGACGGGATATCGGGCAGCATGATTGCCTCTGCTCCATATTGCGCTGCCAGATCTTGTGCGCGAGCCAGTGTACGGTTAGCAACGATAATCTTGCTAACATTTTTCTCAAGTAAATGCCTGGCTACCAGATCAATGGTTTCACCTGCACCTATTAATAAAGCCGATGTCTCGCTTAAATCTGAAAAAATATGCTGAGATAGATTCACTGCGGCATAAGCCACAGATACCGGGTTTTCACCAATAGCCGTTTGTGTTCGAATTTTTTTGGCATAGGCAAGAGTATGCTGCATGGCCTGGTTCAGTGTACCAGAAACAGTCCCGGTATCTTGAGCAACAGCATAGGCAGATTTCATCTGCCCTAAAATTTGCGGCTCGCCCAACACCATGGAATCCATTCCACTAGCCACTTTAATCATGTGATGAACAGCGTCTTCATCCAAATAGCAATAATGACTGGTCTCAAAAGAAGACACATGCAAAGTGTGGAAACTTGCCAACCAGTGCAATATCTCATCTGACCCGGCATCTTTACCATGCACCAGAATCTCGGTGCGGTTACATGTCGACAGAATAATGGCTTCATTAACATTCTCTAAGGCACAGAGTGACCGCAACGCATCAGGCATCTGCTCAGGTGCAAATGCCACCTTTTCGCGGACGTCGACAGTCGCCGTATCATGATTTATACCGAGGGCAATTAAAGCCATTGAGAAAGTTACGCCAAAAAAGGAAGCATTTTAGCAACTTACCGTTGCTCTGCGAAGCAATCTTGCTAAAAAGTATTATTGAAGGCTTATTCCATGTAAAAAATCACCTCATAGTTAACTTTATAGACTGGGAAATGCCTCAAAAACACACCAACCTATTGAATCTGTTGATTTTTTATGTAAAAACAAACAAAATCAGTTTATTGATGACCTTAACAAAATGTATATAAACGTAAAAAGTCACCTAATATGAGGCTGCTTTGCCGCCGTTAAGTGCTAAACTGAGTTTGAAAGTGAGATGATTTTTCTATAAAAATGGACAAATAACGTACTGTTAATCATATGTTAAGAAAACTGATTTTTATTAGCTCAATTCTTTTTTCGGCTGGCCTGTCTGCCGAAACGGCTAATATTCCAACTAAAGCAGCCGATAACACCGGCATTGAAAAAGGTGCCATGCTCAATATTCTGGCAGCCGAATTCTCCATATACCGTAACCAGTATGATAATGCCCTCAAATATTACATGGCTGAGGCCAAAACATTAAATAGCCCCTATATTTCAGAACGTGCTACACAGCTTGCCATGTATCAAAAGCAATATGTGGATATGCTTGATGCCTCAATATTGTGGACAAAAGTTGCCCCCGAAGATCCTCAGGCATATTTTTTTAACAGTCTGGCCTATAACTACAATTCCCAACCAAACGCAGCGCTTGAGAAAATGCGCAAGGTACTGCTCATGGGAGGTGAGACAGATTTCACACGGCTGGTAAATGCCATGACTAAAGAGCATGCATCTGAATCCTTCTTTATTAATGAGCTTTTCCAGGCATCTGTTGAAAACCCTCAAAGTTACGATATCTCACTGGCACTGGCACTGCTCTATGAACGACAACACCAACCACAAAGAGCACTGTTTTATACTGAAAAAGCACTCAAGCTTGCTGATGATAACCATGCGGTCATTAACTACAGCGTACGCCTGTATGCCAAACTGAATAAACCCGAAAGAGCACTTGATGCCTACCGTAATGCGCTAAAAGCCAATCCGAACGATAGCGAGTTAAGACAGGCTTTTGCCCAGTTTTCCCTGAGATATAATCTTGAAGAGTCTAAACAACAGTTCCAGATACTTCTTACTGAATTCCCTGAAAACGATTACATCATATTCAACCTGGGTTTAATTTATCTCGAAGAAGAGAATATTGAATCTGCAGAAGAAATGTTTTTACTGCTTACCAACTTGAAAAAACGCACCAGTATAGCCAACTACTATCTGGGGCAAATTCATTACCACAAAGGTGAGAACGAAAAAGCACTGACATCCTATAATGCGATTACTGATAAAGATGAAATTCAAAGAGCCTCTGAACAGATCATCAGAATATACCTTGACCAAAAGCGTATAGATAAAGCTGCCGCATTAATTGATAAAGCACTTATTAAACCCATTAACATCGCTCAGCAAGAACGCCTGCAGATTTTAAAATCCATGGTTTTACAGGAACAAGGCAACGCCAAAGGTGCCTATCAACTGCTTTCCCAACTTCTCGATCAAAACCCGGATTCTGTAGAGCTTCGCTATAATCGGGCAATGTTGTCAGAAACAGAAAATGAATTCTCCCAAATGGAATCTGACCTGCGCCATATCATCAGCATTCGTCCTGACAGCGCTCTTGCACTTAATGCATTAGGCTATACACTGGCAGATAAGACAGATCGTTATAGAGAGGCATTAAACCTGATACAACAGGCTCACAAACTCTTACCCGAAGACCCTGCCGTATTAGACAGCCTGGGATGGGTACTCTATCGTATGGGCCGCATTAACGAAGCCATTAACCATTTAAGACAAGCATTAAAAATTCTTCCAGATGCTGAAGTGGCCGCTCACCTGGGTGAAGCACTCTGGGTATCTGGCAACAAATCAGATGCCATAAAAGTATTTCGTGAAGCACTTGATGCCTCACCCGACCACTCAACCATCAAAGAGACAATGAAACGCCTAAATGTCACTCCTTAACATCCGGTTTGGCACTTGGCTCCGTTCCCAACCTTTCCATTACTTTCGTTTTGCGACCCTTTTTATTGCCTGTTATATACTGGCATCATGCAGCCTCACGCCTAAACAACCGCCACATTTCACTCACCCCGACTGGGAGATATCAGGGAAGATCGGCATAAAAGAAAGTACTCTCAGGGCCAGCTCCAGTTTCTTTCAATGGAAGCAACAAGACGAGCATTACATTATTTACCTGATTAATGCCATCGGCCAAACGCAATTTACTCTTTCAGGTAGTGATCATCAGGCGAGCATTCAAAAAGCAAATGGAGAAACCGCAACAGCTGACACCCCTGAAGAACTGTTAGAACAAGTAACCGGCTGGCACTTCCCTGTCAGCGCCGTACGCCACTGGATGCAAGGAAAAACACAAGGTAGCGAGAAAAATATTATCCGCACAGACGAAGGGCATCTTTACACCTTTAATACCGAAAACTGGCAGGCAACGCTTGAGCAATATAAACCTGTTGCACAACAAATGTTACCGCATAAAATAAAGCTTCAACAAAATGACCTGAAAATCACACTGATCATTAAACAACATGCCCACTTCACCCCTTAAATTACCAGCACCAGCAAAAATTAATCTGTTTCTACATATTTGTGGTCAACGTGATGATGGCTATCACAACCTGCAAACAGCCTTCCAGTTTCTCGACATTGCCGACCAGCTGCATTTTTCCCTGAGAGATGATGGCAACATAAACCTTAATACGGTATTTCCTGATATTGCCGCCAAAGACAACTTGATCATCAAGGCAGCTCTCGCACTAAAACATTACACCGACTGCCCTCTCGGTGCAGATATAACAATCGACAAGATACTACCCATGGGCGGCGGTATAGGCGGCGGATCATCCAATGCTGCAACTACTTTACTCGCACTCAACAAGCTATGGGGGATGAATCTGAAGCCGGATGTATTAAAATCGATCGGCGTAAAACTCGGCGCAGATGTGCCGATTTTTATACACGGCCATGCTGCATGGGCAGAGGGCATTGGCGAACAACTGACAAATATCGATATTGAAGAAAAATGGTACCTGTTAATTATTCCTGATTGTCACGTTTCAACGGCTGCAATTTTTTCTCATTCTGAATTGACACGCGATAGCAAAATGAAGACAATAGCCGCCTTTCTGGAGCAGGGCAGAACATCAGCATTTCACAACGACTGTGAACCACTGGTAAGAAAGCTCTATCCTGAAGTTGACGAGGCACTTAATGTGCTATCAAATTTCAGCGAAGCTAGAATGACGGGTACCGGAGCATGCATCTATGCAAGTTTTGATACCAGAGAAGAAGCTC
The DNA here is from genome assembly GCA_965368985.1 of uncultured Spongiibacteraceae bacterium. Taxonomy (GTDB): domain Bacteria; phylum Pseudomonadota; class Gammaproteobacteria; order Pseudomonadales; family DT-91; genus CAZTZY01. The sequence continues at coordinate 5,643 of CBDUPD010000111.1, forward strand.
AACAAGCGAGTGCAAAAATTCCAAAAGAATTTAGCACTGTAATAAGCAAAGGCGAAAACCAATCACCCTTGCTTCAAGCATTGAGTTCCGTCAGTTGATCTATTGGGGTGTCGCCAAGCGGTAAGGCACTGGGTTTTGATCTCAGCATGCGCAGGTTCAAATCCTGCCACCCCAGCCATTTTTCTTTTCTATAGTTAATATCCCCAGGCACAATCTATTTAGAAATTACCCCATCATTGTAGGGTTTAAATCTATAGGTAGAACTTTAGTCCGACTATGCCAGTTTTTCTTCGTCAGAATAAAACACTATCTACAACAAAACCTGATTTTTAATTATTGAAGCCGACAACTGCATTCTTGATCTAGACCAAGAATATTAAAATCAATCCAGGCTCTTCACTCTTTCATATTGAGTGACGCACCAAAAAAGCATAAAATTACTTTATAAAAAGAAGATGAGCCAACCATCAAAACCTGCCCCTCTTCTCTCTACTTAATGTATTCAAAAAACCCTAATGACAGGATCTGGTACCAACTATGTCGAAGATGATGATTTTTACAGGCAATGCTAACCCCGAGCTTGCCCAAAAAGTAGCAGATCAACTTCACCTGAATCTTGGTGATGCCACTGTCGACAAATTTTCTGATGGTGAAATTACTGTAGAAATCAATGAAAACGTTCGTGGTAAAGATGTTTTTGTTTTCCAGTCAACTTGCCAACCAACCAACAACAACCTGATGGAACTCATCGTAATGATTGATGCGCTACGTAGAGCATCAGCAGCCAGAATAACAGCGGTTGTTCCCTATTTTGGTTATGCCCGCCAGGATCGCCGTGTTCGTTCTGCGCGTGTACCCATTACTGCTAAAGTGGTTGCAGATATGATGGTAGGTGTTGGCGTAGACCGTGTACTCACCGTTGACCTGCATGCAGAACAGATTCAGGGCTTTTTTGATGTACCGGTTGATAATGTTTACGGTTCACCAGTGCTTATCGACGATATTCTGGAACAAAACTATGAGAACCTCATGGTCGTATCACCTGATATCGGTGGTGTTGTGCGTGCACGTGCTGTTGCCAAACAACTGAATGACCTTGATCTTGCCATCATCGACAAACGTCGCCCAAAAGCGAATGTTTCCCAGGTAATGCACATTATC
>CBDUPD010000112.1:0-6794 GCA_965368985.1 uncultured Spongiibacteraceae bacterium
CATTGGCAAGCCAAGTGCGAATGGATAATGGATTTGCCTCTTTTTTCGATGAAGATGATGCAAGCTATCAGGCATACAATCAATATCGGGAAGACTTTGGTTCTGATGAAATCATCTATCTGTTGTATGAGGCTAATGATAAACAACATGGTGTGTTTGAAATTGGCTTAATGGGTAAAATCAACAAACTTGTAAAAGCCATCGAACTTGATGTGCCGTTTGTGAAAAAAGTGCGAGCTATTACAAATGCTGAATTATTATTCGCTGAAAATGATGATCTGGTGATTGTAAGGCTTGATGAAGAGTTTCCTGAAAGCCAACAGCAACTATCGAGATTTCGTGATCACTTTATGAAAAAGCCATTGTTTGTTGGTGGTCTGGTGAGCACTGATCAACAGTATGGCGCAATAATGATTGAGATGTCTCGGTCAAGCACAGACCCTGTTGAGAAAATCAGACTTGACCCTGAAGGTGGAGATGGTTTGGTCAATGTATATCCACAAGTTTCCAATACTCAATTGCGTGAAATGATTAAACATGATGATTATGCGGGCATCACTTTTCATGTTTCAGGTGATGTGCCACTTAATAGCGCCTATAACGAAATTGTTTATGGAGAGATGGCGATACTTGGCGGGATAAGCTATTTGGTGATAGCGATGATATTGGCATTATTCTTTCGAGGAAAAATTATTGGTGTTGTCGGACCTTTGGCGGTGGTATTTATTGCATTAATGATGACAGTAGGTTTTCTCGTGTTGATGGGTTGGGATATCGATATGATGTTTGGTGTTACGCCTACCCTGTTGACAGCTATTGGTGTGGCACATTCGGTACATATTGTTTCTGAATTTAATACCAATATGCAGCGCTATGGTGATAAACAGCAGGCTTTAAAAGAAACATTCTATCTTGTTGGTGCTCCCTGCATGTTAACGTCATTAACAACCGCCGCCGGTTTTTTTGCCATGAGTATTTCGCCTATCAAAAGCATTTCGCATATGTCGGTGTATATCTCTGTGGCTGTCATTCTTGCGTTTTTTCTTTCTGTTACATTGTTAAGTTTTTTTCTGTCGTTCAGTAAAGTTAAACAGTCCTCTTCTGATGTGACAGAGAATTACACACAAAGCTATCTGGATAAGCTGTTGGTTTTTATTACCCATGTGAATATTCATTATCCAAAACAGATAATTATTGTTAGTGGCTTGATATTTATTCTGGCTGCCATGGGTATTCCCCGGTTAGCTGTTGATTCAAACTTCTTACTGGATTTCTCAGAGGGTGTTGAGATTCGTGAAGAGACCGCTTTTATCGATGAGGTGATGGGAGGGATGAATTCGATTGTTTATCTGTTTGATAGTGGTAAATCAGATGGAATTAAAAACCCTGAGTTTTTAAGAGAGCTCGAACGAGTTCAGGCTTATGCCGACGATCAAACAGCTATGGTTAAAAAATCATATTCTATTGTTGATCTTGTTAAAGATATTAATCAAAGTTTTCATGGTGATGATCCTGCTTTTTATAGAATACCTGATAACAGTGAATTAATTGCTCAATCTCTTGTGGTCTATGAGTTTTCAGGCGGAGAAGAATTGCTTAATTATGTCTCTGCAGATTACTCGCGTGCTGCACTTGAGTTGCGGACAAAGTTAACAGATACCAGTTTGTTGAAAATCTTTGCAGATGATATGAGCAGTTATCAGCAACAGAATCCTTTGGTGCATTCTGAAAATATTATAACAGGCATAGGTGCGCTATGGTTGCAACTGGTTGAGTATATTTCCAGCAGCCAGGTCAGAGGGGTATTACTGGCACTGTTTATTATCTCTTTAATGATGTGTTTTATATTTCGTAGTGTAAAAGTTGGCCTGATTTCGATGATACCTAATATAGCCCCTGTTGTATTAACACTGGGTTTTATGGGCTGGGCCAATGTACCTCTTGATTATATGAAACTGTTAATTGCAACAGTTGCTATTGGTATTGCTGTTGATGATACGATTCATATGGTTACGCGTTTTCATCTTGAATTTAAGCGTCTGGGTAATTATCACCAGGCGCTCACTTGCAGTATCAGGGATGTGGGTAAAGCGGTAACCATCACCTCGGTTACATTGATAGCAGGCTTTTTGATATTTACGCTTTCAGTAATGGATAGCCAGTGGTGGTTTGGCGTGTTGCTGGCATCAACCATATTTATTGCGCTTGTGGCAGATTTTTTTGTGATGCCAGCCTTGATTCTTTTGGCAAAACCGTTTGGGGTAGAGTTTTCTGCAGGAGCAGATTCTATCCGCGAATGATGAGGCTAATACTTTTGCGGATGAAATCCGCTTCTTGCTTATTCGGTTTTAATATTGTTAATCGCGCTCTCTATGGCATTTCTCAATCCGCCAACTCTCGGGTAGCCGGCATAAGGTGCTGCATGAATAGCCAGTTCCCGTAGCTCTTCTTCAGATAGCTCATTGTTTTTTAGTGCTGCCATGCACTGTATTTCAAAAACACCATACTCACCCATTGCTGCAATAATGCCCATGGTAAAAAGTCGACGTTGTTCAATAGAAAGTATTGATTCATCCCAAACCTCACCAAAAATATGTGAGACCATAAGATCCATAAAACGATCATTATGCTGCTCACCAGCATCAATAATGCTGGCGTAGATTTTATCCATTCTCTCTGCGCCTTTGTCAAAGCGTTGTTTATCGTCGCTCATTAGTTTTACTCTCCCTAAATGATGTATTTTAATGAATATGATCAGTGATTAATGAATCGATGATTGTATCTAACTGCTGAAGTTGGGGTTCATCAATATAGTGTAATAGCTCTTCTGCTATACGTTTGTTCTTTTTAGGGTTGCTGGCATAGTTTTTAATATATTCATTCAGTATTTTTAATCGTTGTTGAGATGTTGCTGTATTGGCAGGTATGGTCAGCTGGCATAAGCCGGCTATCTGATGCTTCATCGTTTCAAAGGCAGTTAAGCCAATGATGTCAGTTAGCTCTTTATCCAGAGTCTGGCTGGATTTTATAGAGGCGTTAATCAGGTCAAGGCCATCTTCTGTGAGTTTGAGTTGCTTGTTTCGCTTATCTTCAGGGTCCCGATGACGTTTGATAAAGCCGAGCTTTTCAATTTCTTTTGCCGTTCGGGATATCGCCTGAATACTCACATTATTCAACTGTGCTATATCGCTGATAGTAATACCTGATTCAATATTAACCGAGATATGACTTAACACTTGTCCATAAGACATTTGCAGGCCCTGATAGCCTTGTAATTTGGTTAAATTCATCAGGCGTTTTTCGCTATAAAGCCATAAAAAACTCAGTAGCGTGACCAGAGGTAGATCAACAGTGTCTCTCTCAATTAGTCCCAAATCACGAGAGAGCTTGTTAAAGTTTGCTGTAAGGTCAGAAAATTCTTTATCACCCATGGCTGCCTGAAAGGTGTCATTGATAAGATAATTATCTTCAACAGCGTCACTTACCAGCTGTAAACCTTTGTTACTGAGTTTTATCAGTTTTGCGCGACCATCTTCAGGATCATTGAAACGCTCAATCAGTTTGGCATGTTCAATGGGGCGCAGGTTCTGGTTACATAACTGTTTGCTGATACCCAGTTTAACGGCCAGATCATTCAGCCTGATAGGGCTGAGTGTGATATGCATTAACGGCGCGGCATATGACATTTTCAGATTCTTATAACCTTTCTCTTCAAGTGAGTGCATGAGTCTGGCTTCAGAATAACGGCTGAGGCGCATCAGGTTATGATAGAGATTACTATCTTGCATGGATTCAGATTTCATATTGTTACGGGTCTGTATACTTTGTTGTGTCGTTTATTATTACGCTTATTATTACAAAATTAATTTGATAAATAAATATTTAGTTGTTTTTATTTTAAAATCAATTTATGTTTACTATATTCTTGTCGGATATTAATAGATAAAAAATGTTTTAGAGGACATATTTATGGCAACGGCAGTAGGATTTATTGGCTTGGGGAATATTGGATTTCCCATGGCGCAAAATATTGTAGACAGTCAATTTGATGCGATTGTTTATGATGTGTTTGATGAGCCAAAACAGCGTCTGGCTGAAAGAGGTGCCAAAACAGCAGCAACGCCAGCTGATGTTGCGAAACATGCCGATATTATCGGTTTGTGTGTCAGAGATGATAATGATGTAAACAATGTGCTATATGGCGAAGAAGGGCTGTTTGAAAACGGTAAGGAAAATACCATTATTGCCATTCATAGCACAGTTGCCCAGGCATCGGTTTTGCGTTGGGCTGAAGATGCCAAAAAATACCATATGCATGTTGTTGATGCACCTGTTACCGGTGGTGCTCATGGCGCAGAAGAAAAGAATCTCTGCTATATGCTAGGTGGTAGCGAGGAGGTTTTAAAGAGATTGGAACCCGTTATCAATACCTCAGCTAAAAAAATAGTCTACGCAGGGAAAACAGGCAGTGGTATTGCCCTGAAGTTATGTAATAACATGATTAACTACAGCGCTTTTGCTGCCATAGATGAGGCGGTACGTTTGGCTGAAAGCTGTGGTTTGAATCCGGAACTGGTTTATGAGGTGGGCGAGGCTAACGGTATTGTTACTGATTTGATGAAGCGCTTTATTACCGGTCGAGAAGGGTTTAAACCCGTGTTAAGTGATAAGGAATTTGATGAAGTCTTTGGGCCATTTGAAAAATTGGCTGAAAAAGATCTGGATGCCGCTCTACAGACTGCCGAGAGCAAGCAGATAAATTTGCCGGCAATCAAAAAATTGCGTGAAATAATCTATGGGGTTTTTTACAAAACGAATTAGGTCTAGTGCATGACAAAAATCGGTAAACAGTATTTATTAATTAATGGAAAACTGGTGCCTGCAGAGAATGGTGCTGTGTATGAAAATATCGACCCTGCTACTGAAGAGGTGATTGGTTATGCGCCTGATGGCAGTATCAATGATATGCAGCAGGCAATATCAGCAGCAAGATCAGCGTTTGATGAAACAGATTGGTCAAGCAACCATGAGTTTCGACTTGCCTGTCTGAAGCAGTTACAGCAAGCCTTAATAGAAGCAAAGACCGAGTTACGAAAGATAACCAATCTGGAGACGGGTGCTCCTATGGGTATAGTAGAGGGGCCACAATGTGATGGCCCTATCGACTCGCTCGACTGGATTATTGATTACCTGGCTGGCTTTGAATGGGAAAAAAGCATAGGCCAATATAAATCGGTAGGTATTCTTAGTGAGCGTATAGTGCGTAAAGAAGCCGCTGGTGTAGTGGCAGCTATAACACCGTGGAATTTTCCTATCCAGATTATTTTGGCAAAAGTATTTCCGGCCCTGGCTGCAGGGTGTACGGTAATACTTAAACCAGCTCCTGATACGCCGTTTACAGCCACAGTGATAGGCCGTTTGGTAGCAGATAAAACAGACATTCCAGCGGGTGTATTCAATGTAGTTTGCAGTAAAGATCCTGTTGCAACAGGCGACCTGATAAGTAGTGATCCTCGTGTTGATGTTATCTCTTTTACTGGTTCTACTGCCGTTGGTAAACATATCGTGGCGCAATCGGCCAATACCCTGAAGCGGGTATTTCTCGAATTAGGTGGTAAATCAGCCAATATTGTTCTTGATGATGCTGATTTGAATACAGCATTGTTATCCTGTCTGGCGGTTTGTTTTCATGCAGGGCAGGGGTGTGCTATTCCTACGCGACTACTCATTCCAAAAACAAAACAGGCAGAAGCAGAAAAGTTAATAAATACCTTTTTTGGTTTTATCACTTATGGTGATCCTGCCAGCGGCGAAATTATGGGGCCATTGATAAGTGCCAGGCAGAGAGATAGCGTGCTGGCTTATATTGAAAAGGGAAAAAATGAAGGTGCCCGTTTGTTTTTAGGAGGAGCAAAACCCGAGAGCCTGAAGAAAGGTTTTTATGTTGAGCCCACAGTATTTACAGATGTAACTCCTGATATGACTATTGCCCGCGAAGAGATATTTGGCCCGGTACTATCCATTATCACTTATGAGACAGAAGAGCAGGCAATAGAGATTGCTAATAATTCAATTTATGGTTTGTCGGGTATGGTGTGGTCGGCAACTGATGAGCGGGCTCTGCGTGTCGCGAGAAAAATTCGTACGGGTACAGTCAATATTAATGGTGGTAATTTTTTGTCACCCGATGCGCCGTTTGGCGGTTATAAACATAGTGGCATAGGTCGTGAAATGGGAGTTGAAGGTTTTGAAGAGTATCTTGAAACAAAGACTATGGCGATAAAGGTATAGTTATAGTTAAGTTAAAGTTAAAGTGTTATAAGTGTTATAAGTGTTTAAGAGGAATTCATTGATGAAAACAGTATCTGTCATTATACAATTCACAAATTTTCTACTTATCTTTTTCTTGTTGCCAGCATGTTCAAATTCATCTGATTCATCCGGTTCAAAATCAAAGAATGAACCGGTCAGAACAGAATCTATTGCTATCAATGCGATTAAGATAGCCCCCGAGACAGATACTTATCCTCCCGTGCTGCATGTCGACGAGTGGTTTGACCCTGTCGCCATGCCAGGGCCAATTAATACAGCCGGTGTTGAAGACGCGCCGGTGATTACCGCGGATGGGAATACTTTTATTTTCTTTTTTACGCCTGACGGAAATTTAGCGCCAGAACAACAGTTGCTGGATAACGTTAGCGGTATCTGGTGGAGTAAAAAAACTGAATCAGGCTGGAGTGAGTCAGTGCGAGCTCAGTTGAGTAAAAAGAATGAGCTACACCTTGATGGTCCTT
>CBDUPD010000113.1:0-6784 GCA_965368985.1 uncultured Spongiibacteraceae bacterium
ATCATATGCATCATCGGGTGTGTTGGGCGCAGCTGCTCACCTTTATTCTCTAGCTGGGTGATATCAAAAGGCACAGGCTCCATTGAACGGTGACCTTCGCGTGAACCTTCAATCTCAGTGTAGTAATCCGGGTATTCTTCAAGCGAATGGAAACGCATATGGGTTCTATCATGCATATAACGCAACATTTTTGGGCCATTGGTCAGATAGGTTTTTAACATATCTTCAGATGTTTCTTCAGGCTTTACGGTGTTTTTCAGATAAGTCAGAGCATCTTCAAACGAATCTTCGGCACCGGCTTCTTTGGCATAGTGGCTGCAGGGAATCCATACACCACCACCACTTAACGACCTTGAGCCGCCATACATATCGGTTTTTTCAACCATCAATACATCTTTGGAACCCATCTCATAGTTACAGATGGCATTGGTCATTGCACCACTGCCTGTACCCACGACGACAACGTCTACCGAGTGATCGAATTTTATCGCTTCATTTCCCATGATTTGACCCACTTATCTGATATAAATTTTGCGTCATATGATGACGAACACTTGAGGAATGGTCAATGTTTACTGCCAATCTGCATGTAAAAAAGCACTTAAACCCCTCTTTTCCAAAACTCTAATAAAATACCTTACAACTCAACTACGCTCTGGATGACCAATAAAAAAGGAGGCGACTGCCTCCTTTGTACTTCTTTAACTAAAGCCTTTAGAAACAGGGCAGCTTAATAATGGTTTCATTACGATCGGGACCTGTTGAAATAATATCCACTGGCGCACCGGTTACCTTCTCAATAAATGCAATGTAATCACGTGCATTTTGAGGCAGACCATCGAGTGTTTTTACACCAAAAGTTGTTTCACTCCAGCCGGGTAACTCTTCATAAATGGGTTTTACCTGATCAAACAATGCAATATCTGCATAGTCGATAATACTACCATCAGGCAATTCGTAGGCTGTACATACCTTAATGGTTTCCAGACCATCAAGCACGTCCAACTTGGTTAAACAGATGCCTGAAACACTGTTGACACGAACTGCATGTTTAACTGCCACAGCATCAAACCAGCCACAACGACGCTCACGACCAGTAGTCGCACCAAACTCGTTACCAACTCTGCCTAAATGCTCACCAACATCATCAAATAATTCAGTAGGGAACGGCCCTGAACCCACACGCGTGGTATAAGCCTTGGTAATACCCAATACATAGTCAAGATAAAGAGGGCCGACACCGGTACCGGTTGCTGCGCCACCTGCAGTGGTGTTTGATGACGTTACAAACGGGTAGGTTCCCAGATCAATATCTAACAAAGTACCTTGAGCGCCTTCAAAAAGAATATTTTCACCAGCTTCACGTGCGTTATGTAATATAGCTGTGACATCGGCTATCATCGGCTTGATTTGCTCAGCCATTTCCAGGGTTTCACTAAGCATCGCATCATAATCTACCGCTTCAACCTTGTAGTATTCGGTTAGCATAAAGTTGTGGTATTCCAGCAGGCTTGTCAGTTTTTCAGCAAACACTTTCTCGTCAAGTAAATCACCCACACGAATACCACGACGTGATACCTTGTCTTCATAGGCTGGGCCAATACCACGACCAGTAGTGCCTATTTTGGCATTACCACGGGCCAGCTCACGCGCCTGATCAAGTGCAATATGCACTGGTAAAATTAACGGGCATGAAGGACTGATACGTAAACGCTCTGCAACAGGCACACCTCGCGCTGTTAGCTCAGCCATTTCTTTTAGCAGGGCATCAGGTGCCAACACAACACCATTGCCAATAAGACACTGTACGCCGTCACGCAAAATACCAGATGGAATAAGGTGTAATACGGTTTTCTCACCATTGATAACCAGTGTATGACCCGCATTGTGGCCACCCTGGTAACGCGTTACAAAAGTTGCTTCTTCCGTTAACAGGTCAACGATCTTTCCCTTGCCTTCATCGCCCCACTGTGTGCCTAATACGACAACATTCTTACCCATTTACTTTTCTCTCTTAAGATTTCGGCTTAACTTGCCAACTACCATTTGTATTAATCAATTCTCGTGAACAGTTTATTGGTGCCGGAACACCGGGCAGTGCCTGTACAACACGTTCTCCACTTTCACGCAATTGTGTAACTGCTTTTGCAAGGCCTTCATCATCAATACAGGGCGCAAGAATAATTGATGTCTCATCATCCTGTAATGTTGTCGATAACATATCTTTTATGTTAGCGCTAAACCCGGTCGCAGGCCTTGCACGACCAAAAGCCTTACCAATATCATCATAACGACCACCATTAGCTACCGCATGTCCCACGCCGTCTACATAGGCGGCAAAAACCAGGCCTGTGTGATACTGATAACCACGTAATTCGGCCAAATCAATATTCAACGGAGCATCAGGGAAATCTTTTGCAATACGGGTAACTATTGCCTGCACATAATCAATCGCATCCAACACACTTTGTGGTGCGGCCTTAAAAATGGCTTTAGCTTCAGCCAACACACTTGCATCACCATGCAGATCAACCAAAGAGTTAATCATGAGCGCCAATGCTGCATCTTTAACTTCGCTGGCAACTATTGCCTGAATTTCGGCACTTGCCTTACGGTCAAATGCATCAATCAATGCCTGCTGTGCATCGCCCGATATACAAGCTGATTCTACCAGCGCACGGTAAATACCCACATGACCAAGATCAAGATGAGGCCGGTTTATACCCGCTGCTTCTATAGTTGTTAGCATTAAGCTGATAATTTCTATATCACTATGAATACTGGCATCACCGTATAACTCGGCGCCCACCTCAAGCGGCTCACGAGAGGCCAATTGTGATTTGGGCTTGGTATGCAATACCGTACCGGCATAACAAAGACGGGTTGGCCCTTCCTGCTGGTAGCTGTGGGCATCAATGCGTGCAGTTTGTGGTGTAATATCAGCGCGAATTGCCAGGGTGCGACCCGACATCTGATCCGTTAATTTGAAGGTTTGCAGATCCATCTCGCTGCCCATGCCAATAAGCAATGATTCGCTATACTCAATCATCGGCGGAATCACCAACTCATAACCCCAGCTACGATAAATATCCAATACCCGGCGTTGGTATTGCTGTATTTGCCATGCCTGCCTGGGAAGAATTTCTTCAACCCCTTCTGGCAACAACCAGCGATTTATTTTCGCCATATCTTTTCTCTATACGTATTTCGTCAAATTTACGTTTTTAATTAATCAGGTACAACAAGCCTGTGCCTATCAGCATGCTCACCAACCCCATGATACGCAGGGTACGATTATCAAGTGTCACCACTTGCTGCATCGCCTCACGCCATGCCTGAGGCGCCGCAAATGGTAAAATACCTTCAATCACCATAACCAGGCAGAGTGCGATAAAAAATTCATGCCACATGCAATAAGAGCCCTTGATAAGACCTTATCAAAAAAGCCTTAAACACAAAAAAGCCGGAGTTATCTCCGGCTTGATCAATGATACCATATTTAGCTCAACATTCGAGCAACTTTTACTTTTCATCATTCCCGCCAAGGCGGAAATCCTGACTACTTGAAACTTGCTTAAGACCCCCGCTTTCACGGGGATAATCCAATAGAGTTATTTCGCTTTCGAGTCATTCAAATAGCGGAAGAAATCACTATCGGGCTTCAACAGCATGATATCGGACTTATTGGCAAAGGTTGCTTCATAAGCTCTCAGGCTACGCCAGAAGGCATAAAACTCGGAGTTTTTCTCATAAGCCTCGGCATAAATCGCAGCGGCCTGTGCCTCACCATTACCACGAGTTATTTCTGCTTTACGATACGCCTCTGACTCAATGATTACTTTTTCCTTATCAGCAGCCGCACGAATTTTTTCTGCCTGTTCCTGACCGCGAGAACGATGCTCCCTGGCCTTTCTTTCACGCTCTGTATTCATTCGATCATATACCGATTGCTCAACATTAGGCGGTAAATCAACTTTTTTAACCCTGATATCAACAACTTGTATACCCAGCTCTTCCTTGACCTGCTTGTTTATCCGTGCGGTCAAGTCCAGCATTAACTCATCACGCTTACCCGAAACCACCTCGTGCATATCTCGCTTACCAACTTCATTACGCAAGCCTTCGTTAACACGCTGTGAAAGAAGAGCATGTGTACGCGACTCTTCACCATTCGTCGCAGTATAATATTTCTGCACATTCACAATTCGCCACTTGGTATATGAATCAATATCCAGAGGTTTCTTTTCCAGAGTAAGAAAACTTTCTGCCGGCTCATCAAGCGTCATCAGACGTGAATCAAATTTACGTATGCGGTGCATAATGGGTACTTTCCAGTGCAAACCAGGCTGCACATCGGCCTCTACCACTTCACCAAACTTTAGCTTAACAGCACGATCTGTTTCTTTTACAACATAAGCTGTACTGGCAATAACTGCGATAATGAGCAGCAGTAATCCGATTATTATATTGGATTTGGTTAACATTATCGTGCCTCCCTACGTGTGGCTGCCCTGCGACTTTCACGCTTTCCAGCATCAGTACTCGGCTCGAAGATTCCTGAGTTGGTTTTTACTGTGGAGTCTGTAGACTCATGGCTCATTAATTTATCAAGCGGCAGATACAACAAATTGCCACCATCAACATCAACCATCACTTTGGAGGCATTACCCATCATTTTTTCCATGGTGTCTATATACAAACGCTGGCGAGTTACCTTGGGAGCTTTCTCATATTCTGTCAGCAACTGGGTGAAACGACTGGCCTCACCTTTTGCCTGGGCAACAACCTGTTCCTTATAACCATCAGCCTCTTCTATCTGACGTTGCGCCAAACCCCGGGCTTCAGGAATAATTCCGTTCCTGTATGTTTCTGCCTGGTTCTTTACTCTGGTCTCATCTTCCTTTGCTCGCTGAACGTCGGCAAAGGCTTCTTTAACCTGGGCAGGAGGTTGTGCATTTTCAATATTAACCGTCGCCACTTTAATACCTGTTGCATAGTTATCAAGATACAATTGCAATCTTTCTTGTATTTCTACTGCAATAGCAGCACGACCTTCTGTCAATATATCATCCAGCAACGCACTGCCTATCACATGTCGCAAAGCACTTTCCGCTGCGTGTTGCAAACTACGCTCAGGGTCACGAACCTCCAGAAGAAACTTCTTGACGTCATTTACCGTATATTGAACTGACAAACTGATTTGAACGATATTGTCATCCTTGGTCAGCATTAAACCTAGCGTAGTAGCAGAACGAACTTTGGTAACATTCACTTTTTGCACGCTGTCTATTAAGGGCGGATTCCATTGCAAACCCGGGCTAACAGTTTCATTATACTTCCCAAACCGCAGCACAACACCTTCCTCTTGCTGATCAACGGTATACCAACCCAACCCCCACCAGAGAACTCCCAGCACAATAAACACAACGGCAATAAACGCGGCGCTTATTTCGGGCAGATCGCCTCCCGCTCCGGAACCTGAGCCTGAGCCACCCTTACCGCCAGTAAACTTCTCCTTGAATTTTCGAAAAGCCTCATCAAGATCAGGTGGCCCCTGATCATTTCCCCATGGGTCTTTATCGTTATTGCCTCCAGGCTCATTCCAGGCCATTGGCGTCTCCTCGCATATATAGAATTGGATCGATAGTGTAGTTTTTCTTATAAGTAACGGATTCTAGCAGAATACCGGGGGCTAATGTCACTAATTACTGCCTAACAAGAAAGTCTTGCCAGTTTGATGACATTTTTTTCTCTAGACGGCTTTTCTCGATTTCGGGAATATTCACATGAAGTATAACATTACCCTGATCATCGTAGGTTTCCGTATCAACAGCATTTAGTTCATAAAGACGTGAACGCAGCTGGCTTTCTTCTGGCCCCAGGCACATTTTTCCCTGCCAATAGGTGCTGCCCAATATTTTGGCAATTACCTGATACAGTTCATCCATGCCCATATTTTCTTGCGCCGACACCCAGACACGCACCGGTTTGCCTTCATCGTCAAAATCAATATGGGGCTCAACATCTGCCAATAAATCAATTTTATTATAAACCAAAACCTGCCGTTGGTCTTCGGCACCAATCTCTTTAAGTACTTCGTTGACCTGCTCAATATTGTCATCACGCTCATCTGCAGCAGAATCGACAATATGTAGCAACATATCTGCCATTACCGTTTCTTCAAGCGTCGCCTTAAAGGCATCAATCAACTTATGTGGCAGGTGGCGAATAAATCCTACAGTATCGGCCAATACTACACCACCAACATTAGGAACATTAATACGACGCAGTGTTGGATCAAGGGTTGCAAATAGTTGGTCTGCCGCATAAACATCAGCATGCGTCAACCGGTTGAATAAGGTTGATTTTCCGGCATTGGTGTAACCGACAATGGACACGGTAGGCAACGCAGCCCTGCGACGACTCCGCCTGCTCTGCTCTCGCTGCTTTTCAACTTTTTCCAAGCGTCGCTGAATAGACTTGATGCGCACACGTAGTAGGCGTCGGTCTGTTTCAAGCTGGGTTTCACCCGGCCCACGCAGGCCAATACCACCCTTTTGGCGCTCCAAATGTGTCCAACCTCGCACCAAACGTGTAGACATATGTTGTAATTGTGCAAGTTCTACCTGCATCATACCTTCATGAGTTCTGGCGCGCTGGGCAAATATATCCAGTATCAGACCGGTGCGGTCATACACCTTACACTCCAATACTGCTTCGAGGTTTCTTTCCTGGCTGGGACTCAGGGCATTATTAAACAAGACAACGTCAGCTTGCTCAGCCT
>CBDUPD010000114.1:0-6733 GCA_965368985.1 uncultured Spongiibacteraceae bacterium
ACCTGGCGCTTTTTTCAATGATCAGTACGTCGCCCGCTCCCATGTCATGAGCACAAATTGCTCCTGTCATCGCGCCATTACCAGAGCCAACTGTCAATACATCTACTTCGTAATCCCAGTTCATAAGCCGTGTCACATATAGAGTTATTTTCCAAAAAAGTGTACCAGACATTTTGCTTTTTTGTCTTGAGAAATTCATACAAATGAAAGAAGCGTAATGGATTTTTGGCCTGTGGTGTATTTGAGGAAGAAATTACAAAGCTGTAATGATGGCGAGAGTTATGTGAGCCAGAGCGCATTTTTTATTGAGGCGCACTTTGCTTTTTAGGGGGGTATCTATACTTCAGTCAACAAGAATAAACAAACATCAGAAGGTTGTTATCAAGAGGAGTGGTTTTAGCATGGTTGAATGGAAACAGGTTGAATCACCAACAATTCAAAAGATTGGATACGAAAAATCTACCAATTGCATGTATATCGATTTCAATGACTCGAAGCCTTACTACACCATGCAGGGTGTCTCGGAAGATCTGTTTGTTGAGTTTGTTGATAGTTGGGAAGCAGATCGATCTACGTGTAATTAGGTGTTGAGATATATTTATATTGTTAGTGTGCTGAGTGGTGTTAATGCCACTTCATTAGAATGTTCTTGACCGAGTTAATATCAATAGGTTTTGCAATAAAATCATTCATGCCTACTTGGGCGCATTTCTTTTGCTCATCGGTTGTTGCGCTGGCTGTCATGGCAATGATGGGCAGGTTGGAGAATTGATTATCTTTACGTAATTGGCGCGTTGCTTCATAGCCATCCATAATCGGCATTTGACAGTCCATTAATATAATATCGTAGTTATTGTTATGGATTTCGCTTACTGCGGCCTCTCCATTATCAACATGTTCAACGCAATACCCGAGTTTGTTCAGTATGGCATAGGCAACTTTCTGGTTGATCGGGTTGTCTTCAACTAACAAAATGGATACATTGCCCGGGGTGGTTCTGCTGGCAGTCTGTTTTGTTCTTTTTGCCTGTTTTTTGTTTTGTCCCGGTTTAACCTGGATTCTGAAAATAACGGTAGTGCCTTTGCCTTCAGAGCTATGAAGCTGTATGTCGCCATCCATTAGCTGGCACAAGCGTTGGCAGATTTGTAGTCCTAGCCCTGTACCACCATATTTTCTGGTTACAGATTTGTCGGCTTGAGTGAATGCTTCAAAAATATTTTTTTGCTGTTCTTTGGGTATGCCGATACCTGAATCTTCTATCTTGAACTCAAGACAAATTGTGTCTTCGAAATCGGGAATATTATTATTTTCAGTTATGCCAATGTGTAGCGAGATATTTCCATTCTCCGGTGTGAACTTGGCAGCATTGCCTAACAGATTAGCCAGAATTTGCCGTAGACGAGTAGAGTCAGAAATAATGACATCAGGCACATCAACATTGATCATGCAATGAAAGTGAATATTTTTCTGGTCTATTTCTGCTTTAAATAGCGAGGAAACATCATTAAGAATATCTTTCAGCTTAAAGCGTTGGATATCCAGAACCATCTTGCCTGCCTCAATTTTTGATATATCCAGAATATCATTAAGAATGGCGAGCAGGGCTGTTCCGGAGTGTTTTATGATGCGTAAATATTCTGTTCTTTCATCGTCCATGTCCATATTTAGCAGTAAGTCAGACATGGCAATAATGCCGTTCATAGGGGTGCGTATTTCATGACTCATATGAGCCAGAAATTCGGATTTTGCATGTGAGGCCGTAACCGCTTCTGTTTCAGCCTGAATTAACTGATCCTGTGTTTTTGTCAGGTCTTCCAGTGAGCGTGTTAATTCTATTGTACGTTCAGTAACCAGTTCTTCCAGGTGCTCTTTATGTGCTTTTAATTCATCTTCGGCTTTTTTGCGAATGGAAGTATCCAGAATAATAGCGCTGAAGAAAACCTGCTCCTCTCTCTTCCAGCAACCAATCGTTAGTTGCAGGGGAAACTCTTCGCCATTTTGACGGATGCCAATCAATTCATGAGTAAGACCTTCATGGCGCAGTTTTCCTGATGCTGTGGCATGTGTCAGTCCTTCGTTGTGTGCTTTATGGAAGCGTTCAGGTATTAAAATTGTCAGGGGTTGGTTAAGTATCTCTTGTGTGTTGTAGCCGAATATCTGTTCTGCACCACTATTCCACTCTTTAATAACCCCTTCATCGCCAATGGCTAGTACCATTCCGACCACTGATGATTGAAACAGTGAGCGAAACTTTGCTTCGTTCTCAATTAATGCCAATTCACCTTGTTTACGTTCTGTTATGTCGTTCGACGTGGTAATCAGGCCGGCAATGTTTCCATCAATATCATATTGTGCCGAGACTTGAACTTCAAAATAGTGGACTTCTCCCGAGGCTGAAGGGTAGCGAGTCTCGTATCTGTCTGTTGTTCCTGATTCAAAAACCCGTTGATAGCAGTCTGCTGCTCCTTGCTGGTCTTCAGGCATCATAAAGTCGAGAATGCATTTGCCAACAACCTGGTCTTTGGTTAGCTCAGGAACTGTTTGATTAACATATTGTATGATGTAGTCGCTATCAATGATTGAAATAAAATTGGGTGAGTTCTCAGTATATGAGCGCCATTTCTCCTCGCTTTTTATCAATGCGTCTTCTGCAGCTTTATGATCTGTTATATCACTTGAAGAGCTGATAAGCCCGGTAATGTTTCCGTGTTCATCTTTTACCGGAGAAATGCGAACATCGTAGTTAAGCATCACGCCGGAGGTGGAAAGGTAGCGAATCTGGTAATGATCAGGCAGGCCTGTTTTAAGCACTTTTTCAAAGCTGTTCAGGGCTTTCTTCTGGTCGCCTTCATACATGAAGTTGAAAATGGACTGCCCGACTACATCGAGACCTTCCAGTTCAGGAATAGTATGGTTTGCATACAAAATGCAGTAGTTGGTATCCAGTAGTGTAATAAAGTCGGCTGAATTTTCAGTTAATGACCTCCATCGTTCTTCGCTTTCTTTTAATGATTGTTCTGTTTGCTTGCGTTCGGTGATGTCCAGTACAGTGCCAACGGATTCTACGGGGTTGCCATCATTGTCATAAGTGGTTTCGCATCGCTCCTGCACATACTTGATTTTGCCATCTTTTAATAGCAGTCTGTGTTCTATGGAATAGGGTGTTTTGTTTCTAACAGATTCAGTATAGGCGTTGTCAACAAACTCACGGTCGTCAGGGTGAACGAATTCCAGAAAAGCTTCGTAGGATGCATTAAATTCTTCAGGGTTTATCTCAAAAATACGATAAATCTCGTCTGACCAGCTTAATTGATTATTTATCAGGTCAAGTACCCAGCTTCCCATATGCGCTATTTGTTGCGCTTTTACCAAAGAAATGTTTTCCAACTTTTGTTTCCCGGGGTTCTGCAATCAAAGTTATCTAATCTTACTAGTATAGAGCGCAACGGAAAGAGCGCAATGATAGGTCGTGAGGATGTCTTATTAAACCTTGCTTTCGATATGGTTTATAAGGGGGGTGGTTTCAAAAAGCAGGCCCGTAGCCGTTGAAAAAGGTAAGAGTGTTGATAAATTTGTTATTGAGATAAAAGTTAGAAAATAGTTTGCTTTGGCGGTCAATTAGGTATAAAAATCGATTTTTAAATCCCCAGGTCGGGGTGCCCAGGCCGTCAGTCCTTGATGAAGCAAGCATTTGCCCCCTCCTGCTTTTTTACTGGACTGGCAATGTTAAAAAATCCCGACCAAGATGATATCAATAAATCTTTATTGGCTCATGCTCTGGATCCTCTTTTGGTAGCTATCGATAGCGAGCTCAATAATTTGGTCAAGAATATTGATATTCTCGAAGCAGTTAAGCCCTTGAATTATCAATTGGAAAAAAAGACTTTTTTTGAGAGTCACTTTTCTGTGCAGCCTGATTTTCAATATGGTCAGTCGACAATTGATCCTTTTATTTTAAAACGTAATCTTTTCAATCTGCCTATTGAACAGTTGAAAGATGAAGACCTGCGTACTTTATATACGGATGTTGTTGATTCATATGTTGATAAATCTGACCAGCTAAAGTCGATTGGCACCGGTGAATTTTTATATGATTCACTGCGTTATTACGGTGAGCCAGACGAGAAGGATTATCGTAATGCCAAATTTATTTTGCATATTCCTTCAGGTACAGCTGATGAAGAGACTGCTTTACTGGATGCTGATGCGATGAAAGCTATTCTTAATCAAATGATTGATGAAAAAGGCTATTCCTGTGAGTTGGTGATGGATGAGGCAATGATTGCCAATGCCCTGGTTTCCGGTACCCGGGTTAGAATTAACCGCAATGCCAAATTGACCACAACAGATGCCATGGCATTGGCGCATCATGAGTTGGGGGTTCATCTGGTAACCTCTTTAAATGCACGCTTGCAAACTTTGAAAATATTTTCGGTTGGTATGCCATTAAATACCATGACACAGGAAGGTTTGGCAATTTTGAGCGAGTATCTGTCAGGTAATCTTACTATAAAACGCCTCAAGGTATTGGCACTTCGGGTTTTGGCAGTCAGGTCCATGATGCAGGACAAGAATTTTAGAACGACTTTTCTGATGCTTACTGAGGAATATGGCGCTGATGCCGAGGCTGCTTTTACAATCACTGCGCGTGTCTATCGTGGTGGTGGTTTTTGTAAGGATTACCTCTATCTAAAAGGGTTCAGATTGATGCTTAATGCCTATGAAAAAGAAGCGAACTTTAATCATCTACTGGTAGGTAAAACCTCAGTTGTTTATTTGCCGATTATCTCTCGTCTGATTGAGAGAGGAATTGTTAATGAGCCAAATTTTATAAGCCCTGCTTTTGAGAACCCTCAAATGAATGATGCTGTAAATTCATTTGTCGCTCATGCTGTTCGATAAGCTGGTGGTAAAGAAATGAGTAAAACGATTATTGTTCTGGATGATGTCTCGGTTGATGTGCAGGGTGACTGGGAGTTAGTTTCTTTTGCAGAATATCTCTCTGACTTTCCCAAAAAGAATGAGCCCAAGACGCGAGTTATCAATCTGTGTGATACCGAGCATTATCTCAGTCGAGGTTATTACTGTTCATTGCTGGCAGAAGCGAGGCAGCATAAGGTATTGCCTTCGGTGAATACGATTAATGACTTGAGGGTTAATGCCGATGGCACTCAGGAGTTAACGATGCCATTAACTGCCAAATTATTGCCTGAAAATTTCAGGCCAGATGAAGAGGTCGATTTATACATTTATTTTGGGTGGGTTGAACAGGCGCAATGGAGAAAGCTGGCTAAACGTCTTTTCAGGGAATATGCAGCACCAATTTTGTTGCTAACAATTTCTTCGAGTGATCGTGGCGTATATGCCAGACTGCAAAGATGCTCCTTGTCGGCTCTTACGCCTGGGCAAAAACTGCAGTTTTGTGAGCGTCTGCAAGACTTCACCGGATCTGTCTGGCAAAAGCCAAAAGTTATTAAACCTATGCGATGGGATATGGCCATATTGGTGAACCCCGATGAGACTTTGCCGCCAAGTAACTCGGAAGCGATCAAGCGCATGATTAAGGCAGCTGCCAAAGTGGGTATTATGGCTGAAGCCGTAACGGCAGCTCAATTTGAGCAGGTTAATCAGTACGATGCACTTTTTATCCGCGAAACAACGGCCATAGATCATCATACCTTTCGCCTGGCGCGAAAAGCTGAACAGGAAGGCTTGGTCGTTATTGATGATAGTGCGTCAATATTGCGTTGTTGTAACAAGGTGTTTTTGCATGATGCCTTTAGCTATAACAAAGTACCTTCTTTGAAAACACAGGTTGTGATGGGTTGTGATGATAAAGATCTGGATGCCATAGAAGCCCAGTTTGATTACCCGATGGTGTTAAAATTACCTGAAGGGTCATTTTCTCTTGGGGTGTTTAAGGTGAGTGATCGACATGAGCTTAAGGATAAACTTGGTATATTATTATCAGATACTACTCTGGCGTTAGTGCAGGAATATCTTTATACGGATTATGATTGGCGCATAGGAGTGCTTAATGGAAGAGCGATTTATGCCTGTCGATACTATATGGCCAGAAATCACTGGCAAATTTATAATCATGATTCAAAACGTTTCTCATCGGGCAGTTTTGAAACCTTGCCTACCTTTGAAGTACCCAAGGTAGTGCTTGATGCAGCCATAAAATCCTGTGCTTTGGTTGGTCGGGGTTTATATGGGGTGGATATCAAGCAAAAAGGCAATCACGCCTTTGTTATATAGGTTAATGATAACCCAAGTATTGATCACAAGGTTGAAGATGTGTATTTGGGTGATGAACTCTATATGTTAATCATGACTGAATTTGCCAGTCGACTTGAGTTGAGAGGGCGATAAATAAGGGTCTGTTGATGGTCGTTTCTGTCATCGTTTACTAAAGCAGGCTTTGTATTTCCTGGGCAGCAAACATAACGATCTCGATGGCAATCAGAATAATGATAATCCATTCGAGAAATGATGAGTGTTGATGCTTTTGTTCGTCAGCCAGCATTTCAAACAGTTCATGAATGGTTTCCAGTTTTTTAGAGAGTAAATCCACTCGTTGACGTATTTCCAGGTATCGAGTAACTGCATTATAGGTGGATTCATACTCCGGGTATTCCCAAAAGAAATCAGGTGTATCCAGTAATTCATAATGTAAAATGATGTCGCTTTTGGTGCTGAATGTTGGGCAGCAGGAGTGCGCCGCCTCGGA
>CBDUPD010000115.1:0-6718 GCA_965368985.1 uncultured Spongiibacteraceae bacterium
ATGATTTTTGCTAACCCTCAGGAAGTTAGTAGGGCTTATGCGACTGGTACAGTTGATCTTCAGGCTCGGATCAAAGCTCGAATTACTGAAATTTCAATTGCTGATGATGCAGAGAAAACCAGAACTGCAACAACAAGGTTGATTGATACTACTGTTGGTCGTGTATTGTTGTGGCAAATTGTTCCGGAAGGGCTATCTTTTGATGTGGTTAACCAGCCGATGGTTAAGAAAGCTATTTCGAGAGCTTTGGATGAAAGTTATCGTGGTTGTGGGTTGAAGGCGACAGTTATCTTTGCTGACCAGTTAATGTATACAGGTTTTGAGTATTCGACTAAGTCAGGTTGTTCTATCGGTGTTAATGACTTTGAAATTCCAGCAGAAAAGGCGGTGATTATTGCTAATGCTGAAGAGGAAGTTAGAGAGATTGAAGAGCAATTTTCTTCTGGTCTGGTAACGCAGGGCGAGAAGTACAATAAAGTAATTGATATCTGGTCGAGAGCTAATGATCTTGTCGCTAAGGCAATGATGGAAGGTATTAGTACTGAATCTGTGATAAATCGTGACGGAGTAGAGGAAAGGCAGCCTTCATTCAATTCGGTGTTTATCTATGCTGACTCAGGTGCTCGTGGTTCGCCAGCACAGATTCGTCAGTTAGCTGGTATGCGTGGTTTGATGGCTAAGCCTGATGGTTCTATCATCGAGACTCCAATTACTTCAAACTTCCGAGAAGGTTTGAATGTTTTACAGTACTTTATCTCTACTCATGGAGCTCGTAAAGGTTTGGCAGATACGGCGCTTAAAACAGCTAACTCGGGTTATTTGACTCGACGTTTGGTTGATGTGGCACAGGATGTTGTTATTACATCTGAAGATTGTGGTACAGAGAATGGTATTACTATGACTCCGGTAATTGAGGGTGGTGATATTATTGAGACGCTTGGTGACCGTGTGCTTGGGCGTATTGTTGCTAAAGATGTATATAGGCCTGGATCTGATGAGGAATTGGCAATAGCTAAGGGTGCAATGATTGATGAAGAAACTGTTATTGCTTTAGAAGAAATGGGTATTGATGAGATAGATGTAAGGTCAACTATTACCTGCGAAACAAGACACGGGGTTTGTGTTAAGTGTTATGGGCGTGATTTGGCCCGTGGGCATGAAATCAATATTGGTGAAGCTGTTGGTGTGGTAGCTGCTCAGTCTATTGGTGAGCCTGGTACACAGTTAACGATGCGTACCTTCCATATTGGTGGTGCTGCTTCTAGAGCTACAGCTGAAGATAATATTCAGGTTAAGCATGATGGTAGTATGCGTCTTCACAATATAAAAGTTGTGGAGAGAGTTGATGGTAAGCTCGTAGCGGCTTCTCGTTCTGGTGAGTTGTCAGTGGCAGATACTAATGGTCGTGAGCGTGAACGTTATAAGATTCCTTATGGAGCGATTATTAACGTTAAGGATCAGGCCGCTATTAGTAGTGGAGATGTGGTTGCAAATTGGGATCCGCATATGCATCCAATTATCACAGAAGTAGCTGGTAAGGTTTGCTTTAGTGGAATGGAAGAGGGGATATCAGTTAAGCGTCAGACTGATGAACTGACGGGGTTGACAAGTATTCAAATTATTGACCCTGCCGAGCGTCCAGCTTCGGGTAAAGATATTCGTCCAGCTATTACTTTGGTTGATGGCAAGGGTGAAGAACTTTGTCTGGCGGGTACAAATGTTCCTGCCCATTACTTCCTGCCAGCAAATGCTATGGTTGGTATAAATGATGGTGGTGAGGTGCAGGTTGGTGATGTTCTTGCCCGTATTCCACAAGAAGGCTCAAAAACTCGTGATATTACTGGTGGTCTTCCAAGAGTTGCAGATTTATTTGAGGCTCGTAAGCCAAAAGAGCCTGCTATTCTTGCAGAGATAACAGGTACGGTCAGTTTTGGTAAAGAGACGAAAGGAAAGCGTCGTTTAGTGATAACTCCTGCGGAAGGGGTTGTATTAGCCGATGGTAAAGATCACTATGAAGCGTTGATACCGAAATGGCGTAATCTTTCTGTGTTCGAGGGTGAGCACGTTGAGAAAGGTGAGGTTGTATCTGAAGGTCCTCCGAGTCCACATGATATTTTGCGTTTGAAAGGTGTGGTGGCGCTTACTAACTATATAGTAAATGAAGTGCAAGATGTTTATCGCTTACAAGGTGTAAAAATTAATGATAAACATATAGAAGTTATTATTCGTCAAATGCTGCGTAAGATTGAAATATCAAAAGTTGGTGATTCAAGCTTTATTAGAGGCGAGCAAATGGAGCTTGTTGAAGTGCTTGATGGTAATGATAAGTTGACTTCTGATGAGAAAATTCCTGCACAGTTTGAGCGCGTGTTGTTGGGTATTACCAAGGCATCGTTGGCTACGGAAAGCTTTATTTCTGCTGCGTCTTTCCAGGAGACAACTCGAGTGCTCACAGAGGCTGCTGTTACAGGTAAGCGTGATTACCTGAGAGGGTTGAAGGAAAATGTTGTTGTTGGACGTTTGATTCCTGCAGGTACTGGCTTAACGTATCATAATGAGCGTAAAGCCAAGAAAGAGCTGGAAAATATAGATGCGTCAGTGAGTGCAAGTGATGTTGAGGCTGCGTTGGCCGAAGCTTTTGGTTCAACTGATGAAGCGATGGATTCTGGAGAAGAAACGCTAGGTTCGAGCGAATAATTGGCATTTATAGCACTGATAATATTATCTGTGCTTGACTGTGTCGGCTTGGATCTATAGAATCTCGCATCCATTTTTGACTGAATGGTGGTGGTGAATTTTGTCACCTTGTTATTGAATATCTCCTGTTGTATGGGAGATTTAAAATCTGGAGTTTTATAAATGGCAACGATCAATCAATTGGTTCGTAAGCCTAGAAAACGCAAAGTCATGAAGAGCGATGTTCGTGCGTTGCAAGGTTGTCCTCAACGTCGGGGTGTGTGTACGCGTGTATATACAACTACGCCGAAGAAGCCAAACTCTGCCTTACGTAAAGTTTGTCGTGTTCGTTTGACCAACGGTTTTGAAGTTACTTCTTATATCGGTGGTGAAGGGCATAACCTACAAGAGCATAGTGTTGTATTGATTCGCGGTGGACGTGTTAAAGACTTACCTGGTGTTCGTTACCATACCGTTCGCGGTACTTTGGATACACAGGGTGTTAACGACCGTAAGCAAGGTCGTTCTAAGTACGGAACCAAGCGTCCTAAGTAATCATTTGTGTTTTTTTACGCTAATTTGAAATATTTATTTAATAGTTGGTTCATATAGTACAAACCTGAGTAAGGCCAAACGCTATTAAGCAGTTTTGGATGGACCTGAATAAGAAGGTAAAAGCATGCCTAGAAGAAGAGTTGTCGCCAAGCGCGAAATCTTACCTGATCCAAAGTTTGGGAATATAACTTTGGCCAAGTTTATGAATATGGTAATGGTAAGTGGTAAAAAATCTGTTGCAGAGCGTATTGTTTACGGTGCTTTAGACATCGTAGAAGAGAAGCTCGGTTCTGATCCTATTGAAGCATTTGATGTAGCACTTGAGAATATTGCGCCAATGGTTGAGGTAAAGTCTCGCCGTGTTGGTGGTGCAACGTATCAGGTTCCAGTAGAGGTGCGTCCGTCGCGCCGTAGTGCTCTTGCTATGCGTTGGTTGGTTGAGTATTCGCGTAATCGCGGGGAAAAATCAATGCCTCAACGCTTGGCTGGTGAGATTATTGATGCGTCTCAAGGCAAAGGTAATGCGGTTAAGAAGCGTGAAGACGTTCACCGTATGGCTGAAGCAAACAAAGCCTTCTCTCATTTCCGCTTCTAAAGTTGTTCTGAGGATTATCTAGTGGCTCGAACAACCCCTATAAAACGTTACCGTAATATCGGTATATGCGCTCATGTGGATGCAGGTAAAACTACAACTACTGAGCGTGTTCTATTTTATACGGGGTTGTCACACAAGATTGGTGAGGTTCATGATGGTGCGGCAACAATGGATTGGATGGAGCAGGAGCAAGAGAGAGGTATTACAATCACCTCAGCGGCTACTACTTGTTTCTGGTCGGGTATGCAGCAGCAATTTGATCAGCATCGTATAAATATTATTGATACTCCAGGGCACGTTGACTTTACTATAGAGGTAGAGCGTTCCTTGCGTGTACTTGATGGTGCGGTTGTGGTTTTGTGTGGTTCGTCTGGTGTTCAGCCGCAAACTGAAACAGTTTGGCGTCAGGCTAATAAGTATGAAGTCCCTCGCATGGTCTTTGTAAATAAGATGGATCGTGCCGGTGCTGACTTTATGATGGTTGTTAGCCAGCTAAAAGAGCGTTTGGGTGCTAATGCGGTTCCGTTACAAATGACTATCGGCTCTGAAGATAATTTTAAGGGTGTTGTTGATTTAGTTAAAAATAAAGCAATTCTGTGGAGTGAGGATGATCAGGGGATGACTTTTGATTATGCTGATATCCCTGCAGATATTTCTGAGCAGTGTGCGGAAATGCGTGAGTATATGGTTGAGGCTGCGGCCGAGGCAACCGATGAGTTAATGGAAAAGTACCTTGAAGAAGGTGATTTGTCCGAAGAAGAGATTAATATAGGAATACGTCAGCGTACGTTATCAAATGACATTGTTCCAGTAATAGGCGGCTCCGCTTTTAAGAATAAGGGTGTTCAGGCAATGCTTGATGCTGTTATTCAGTACTTGCCTTCTCCGGAAGAGGTAAAAGCGATTGAGGGTACTCTTGATGATAAGGAGCAGACTGCAGCAACTCGCTCTGCTGATGATGATGCTCCATTTGCAGCACTGGCATTTAAGATTGCCACTGATCCATTTGTTGGGACATTGACTTTCTTTCGTTGTTACTCGGGTAAGCTTGAAAGTGGAACTGCAGTTTATAACTCAGTAAAACAGAAGAAAGAGCGTGTTGGTAGGATGGTGCAAATGCACTCGAATGATCGCCAGGAGATTAAAGAAGTATTTGCTGGTGATATTGCGGCTGCTATAGGTCTTAAAGATGTAACGACAGGGGATACGCTTTGTGATCCTGGTAATGTTATCGTTCTTGAGCGTATGGATTTTCCTGAGCCGGTGATCTCGGTAGCAGTTGAGCCAAAGTCTCAGCCTGATCAAGAGAAGATGGGTATTGCTTTGGGTAAGTTGGCGCAAGAGGATCCTTCTTTTCGTGTAAAAACTGATGAGGAGAGTGGTCAGACTATTATTTCAGGTATGGGTGAGTTGCATCTGGATATACTGGTTGATCGCATGCGTCGTGAGTTTAATGTTGATGCAAATATTGGTAAGCCCCAGGTTGCCTATCGTGAGGCGATTACAAATACCTGTGAGATTGAGGGTAAATTTGTTCGTCAATCAGGTGGTCGTGGTCAGTATGGGCATGTATGGGTTAAGTTTGAGCCGAATAGTGATGTAGAGGCTGACCCTGAAAAACTAGAATTTGTGAATGAGATTGTTGGTGGTGCGGTTCCTCGAGAATACATCCCGGCAGTGCAAAAAGGAATTGAAGAGCAGATGCAGAATGGCGTATTGGCGGGTTATCCGATATTAGGCCTGAAAGCTACTCTTTATGATGGATCTTTCCATGATGTGGACTCCAATGAAATGGCTTTTAAAGTGGCTGCTTCAATGGCGACTAAAAAGCTTGCGCAGTCGGGCGGTGCCCAATTGCTTGAGCCCATCATGAAAGTAGAAGTGGTAACCCCTGAAGAAAATATGGGTGACGTTGTGGGTGATTTAAACCGTCGTCGCGGTATGATTTTAGGTATGGACGAAAATGCTTCTGGCAAGGTCGTTGATGCTGAGGTGCCACTAGGTGAAATGTTCGGTTATGCAACTGATTTGCGATCAGCAACGCAGGGGCGTGCGACATTTACTATGGAGTTTGAAAAATATGCTCCGGCACCAAGCAATATCGCTGATGAAATTATTTCTAAAAACAGCTAATTAAAATTAAATTTTTTTCGAAGAGGAAGAGAAAGTGGCTAAAGAAAAATTTGAACGTAATTTACCACACGTAAACGTTGGCACAATTGGCCACGTTGATCACGGTAAAACAACACTAACTGCGGCATTAACACGTGTTGCTGCTGAGGTATGGGGTGGTACTGCTGTTGCATTCGACGGTATCGATAACGCGCCAGAAGAAAGAGAGCGTGGTATTACTATCGCTACTTCTCACGTTGAATATGAGACGCCTAATCGTCATTATGCTCACGTTGACTGTCCAGGGCATGCTGATTATGTTAAAAACATGATAACTGGCGCGGCTCAAATGGATGGTGCTATTTTGGTTTGTGGTGCTACTGATGGTCCAATGCCTCAAACACGTGAGCATATTCTGCTTTCACGTCAGGTTGGTGTTCCTTATATCGTTGTATTCTTGAATAAAGCTGATCTTCTTGCTGAAGATTGCGGTGGTGTTGATTCAGAAGAATATGAAGAAATGAAAGAATTAGTTGATATGGAGTTACGTGATCTGCTAAGTGAATACGAATTCCCGGGTGATGATACTCCTATTATCTGTGGTTCGGCTCTTATGGCATTAGAAGGTAATGATGATAATGAGCTTGGTACTACAGCAGTTAAAACTCTGCTTGAAACTCTTGATTCTTATATTCCTGAGCCTGAGCGATCTATTGATAAGCCATTCTTGTTGCCGGTGGAGGATGTTTTCTCTATCTCTGGTCGTGGTACTGTTGTAAC